>DDAT01000023.1:0-104352 GCA_002332985.1 Acinetobacter lwoffii
CTATATCAATCAAGATACAAGCAGCACTGCTGCGCAAGGGAGAGGTTCAAAAAAAAGCGCCATCAGGCGCTTTTTTTATTTCTAGAAATTTACCGTTTCACGACGATGGAATCGATCCCGCTATTCTGCAAGGTTTGCTGTGCGATAATCGCGGCTTCTGCAGAATCATAAGGGCCTGAAACCACGCGATACCAGACTTTGCCATTTTCTACACTGCGTACCACATCGGCAGATAAACCATTGAGAATAATTTCAGCACGGCGGGCATCGGCCTGATCCGGGTCATCAAAGCTGCGGACTTGCAGAATATAACTGGCCGGAGCGGCAACAGGCGCTTCACTGGCTTCTAAACCAGGCTCAGTTGTGGTCGCCTCAGGTGGAGCTACTTCAGGTCGAGGCGCTTCTACAATTACTACCGTATCCTGATTTTTGTTTTCAGGGACGGCCTGTTCAGGAATAGGCGTCACTTGTTGCTGTGGTAACAGGTCATAAAAACGGTAATCTTTATTGGTATCTTCTTCTTGGACAGATTCAGCACTTGTTTGAGTTTTCGGTTTGACCGGTTCCCATGGCTTCCAGAGCATCATTGCCATTAAAAAACTTAACACGATTAAAATGATCACGAGTGTGCCGAGCCAGGTTGGAATAAGTGGCTTTTTAGGCTTATTCGGTCTTTCAGATACACCGCGCTGCGTTTTTCCAAACACTTGGGATTTTCCTCTTATTAATCGGGACATATAGAAAAGGCATAACAGCAGTTATGCCCCTACTATCACTTCATCCTATGTGATCAGGATACAAAAGTCATCCTCTAGATCACAAATCACACAGAATTTTAATTTATCTGTATCTTCAAGCACATAGCTGAAGTTACAAAATGTCTGCTCAGCAGATAAACGGCAGTGTTTTGCTTACATGCTCGCTTCGAGCCTAGCTCTTGTCTTGCATCAATGTAAAAGCAGTGCTTTGACTATTTACCTTCTTGCATCAATGTAAAAGCAGTGCTTTACATTGATTCAGGAGCTGACACACCTAAAAGTTCTAAACCGTTACGCAGTACCTGACGCACGTTCACTGATAACAATAAGCGTGCTTGGGTCAATTCAGCATCATCACCGAGTACTTTATTGTCGTTGTACCAGCCGTGGAATAATGCTGCCAGTTCTTTTAGGTAGTTACCGATTTGATGCGGCTCATAGCTGTTTGCAGCACGGACCAGAATTTCTGGATAGGCCGCCAGCTTGGCCAGGATTTCAGTTTCAGCATCAAGCTCCAGCTTAGCCGCTAAATTACGTGCCGCTGTAGCATCAAAGTTAACATTGGTAGAAGCTGCTTTTTCTAACATACGACAGATACGGGCGTGTGCATACTGGATGTAATACACTGCATTGTCCTTGCTTTGTGACACAGCAAGATCCAGGTCAAAATCAATGTGCTGTTCAGACTTGCGCATCACGTAGTAAAAACGAGCGGCATCATTGCCGACTTCTTTACGCAGATCACGCAAGGTCACAAACTGGCCTGAACGGGATGACATTTGTACCATCTCGCCGCCACGCCATAGGCTCACGAACTGAACCAGAAGAACCGTTAATTTTTTCGAGTCATAGCCCAGCGCATCAATGGCCGCTTTTACACGTGCGATATAACCGTGGTGATCTGAACCCCAGATATCGATGATATCGGTATAGCCACGTTGTAACTTGTTCAGGTGGTAAGCGATGTCAGACGCGAAGTAAGTGGTCTGACCATTACGACGTTTCACAACACGGTCTTTTTCATCACCGAATGCAGTGGATTTGAACCAGATGTTGCCATCCAGTTCATACAGGAAACCACGCTGATCTAAGGTCTGTAAGGCTTCTTCAATTTTGTCTGTCAATGATTCTTCGCTGAACCATTGATTGAAGGTTACACCAAATTCGCCTAGGTCATCTTTAATATCATCTAAGATAGCTTTAAGCGCGGCTTGCAAGAATACGCGGTAGCCTGTGCCAATTAACGCTTGTGAATTAAAGATCAAACCATCGATGTGTTTTTCTTTATCGCCAGACAATACGACTTTATTACCATCTGCATCTAATTCAGCTGCAAACTGTACATCTTCAGGCACGTTTTTATACACGTCAGCCACAGGACGTACATAGGCGTCGCCATCCTGATCAATAATGCTTTGCGCGATTTCTTTAACGTAGTCACCTTGGTAGGCATTTTTCGGGAACACCAGTTCCTGACCCGTTAATTCTAAGTAGCGCAGATAAGTCGAAGTCGCCAGAATGTCCATTTGACGGCCAGCATCATTAACATAGTATTCACGATCGACTTTGGCGCCAGTCGCTTCAAGCAAGTTCGCAACCGTCATACCATACGCGGCACCACGACCATGGCCCACATGCAGGCTGGAGGTCGGGTTGGCAGACACGAATTCAACCTGGATACGTTTATCCGCATTGACCTGGGTACGACCATAAGTCGCCTGTTGTGCCTGGATTTGATCAAGGACTGCAAAGCGCTGGTCGGCATTCAGGAAGAAGTTAATAAAACCAGGACCGGCAATTTCTGCCTTGCTGATATCCGCCACTTCAGGCAGGGCAGCAAGAATTTTTTCCGCTAAATCACGTGGCTTCATAGCCGCAGCTTTCGACGCGATCATGGCAATATTCGACGCAAAGTCACCATGGCTTCGGTCTTTGGTACGCGTCAAATTACTTGTATTGTTCCAGTCAGATGGGAGTACGCCTTGTGCCTGTAAAGTGTGCACTGCATGATCGAGAGCTGCTTGTATTGCCGTATTCATAATCAGTCGAAAATAGAGATCGCAGAAAAACAGCAAATATAGCAAATTTCAGGCTGTTTAGGTAAAAGCATTTCTAGGGAATAAAAAGTAGAGGATCACTTCGTTAGAAGTTTTTGATTAAAGAAAGGGAAAATAACCGGATTAATCCCATGAAAATAAAACCAGTTTTTAGCTCAACATTTCAGATGAAAAAAACAATGCTCCACCGTACAGAATTTGGCTTATATTAGTCATCTGAAAACAGTAAAAAGAGCATGTCGTGGCTGCATCACAACGTCCGACCATTATCGGTCATATTCCTAAACTCCCTGCAAAATGGGCATTGATTATTGTGCCTTTTATCCTGTCCTGCCTGATGAGTGGCATTATTTCCATGATCAATATGCTGCGTAATCTTGGCTGGATTGATGGATTTATAGCACTCTGGTTTCATAACTGGATGATTTCCTGGGCGATTGCTTTTCCGATTGTAGTGACCTTATTGCCTTTTGTACGTAAATTCACTGGGCTATTGGTCGATATGTCCGGATCTCAGCCACCCAAATGATCATTTTTTAAATCTTAAATTTGATCTGGCTGGAGTCAATTCTTGGATATTTTAAAAGTCGGGATGTATGGGACGAATAGCGTCATCTTTAAATTAAATGCTCTACCGCCGCCCGGATAATCCCAAGCACCAGACCGATACAGGCACCGACCACGACTCCATTGACCCGGATCATATGCAGGTCGCCGCCGACTTCATTTTCAATCTTGTCGATCATCTCGCTTGAATCCCATTCGTGAATGCGCTCGCTGATAAAACGAATCACTTTTTCACTATACTGGTCACTCAGGTCAACCGCGATTCCGCTGAGACGTTTATTCAGCAGCTCACGTACCGAGGCATTCGAGATAATATTTTCTCCGACCTGCTGGATGGCAATTCTAAGATTTTCCGCAATCCCCGAATCCGGTTTTTGCAAGTCAGCCTTGATCGCATCACATAAAATCACCACCGCACCGCTGATAAAATTCAGCACTTGTGGGCTATCCAGTAAGGCATCTTTGGTTTCATTCAGACGCTGGCTGGCTTCACTGTCATTATCCGCCAGCTGCAACATCCAGCTATGTCCCATGTTCTCAATTTTAAGTCGCCATGGATGATCTGGATCGGCCAGCATGGCTTCAACGCGCCCGATCACGGAATCAATACTGCGTTGCTGCACGTCAATCCCGATCCAGCTGGCGCCTTTGGCCAGTTTCCACACACCCATTTCCTTAAACAGGTTACGGGTCAGTTCCCGGGTCTGTTCGGGATGAGAGGTCATCCAAGCATGTACCACATCCAGTCCTCGCTGTAACACATCCTGATGGAAATCATTGTCCAGTACTGCGCGTAGCATTTCACTGGCCAAGGTATTGATCTGGGTGTTTTTGACCCATTGCACACTATTGCTCTGGATAAATCCGGCAATCTGTTCCTGTCCCACAAATTCAAAGATTTTAGGCACCGTCTGCTGAATGACCTGAGTCACTTGGGCATTATTTTGCGGATTGGCCAGCCAGCGTCCTGCAGCCAGACTCAGGTCGGTACTGTCCAGACTGCGCTGTACAATTTGCGGAGAAAGAAAATTTTCCTGCACAAAACGGCCCATTGACTCTGCAATACGGGCCTTGTTACGTGGAATGATTTCGGTATGGTCACGTAAAAACTTGGGAATGGGCAATCTGCCAAAAGGGTTACGAAACAGCACCGTAATCGCATACCAGTCCGCCAGGCCACCGACCACACCCGCTTCTGCCGAGAGCATCAGAATATGAATGAGCCAGACATATTCGGGTAGCAATTTGGCTGCCACCATCAATGCCAACCAGGTCAGTACGGCGACCACCAGGGCGATGGTCGCGAAACGTTTACTGCGTTGTAAGCTCGGGGAGATACGCTCTGTCTGCATAGATCATCCTGTCAGGAGGGATTGGCCGGTTGCGGTTGCAGCACTGCACCGGATGGACTTAAACCATATTTAGCCCCAAGTGAATGTAAAATCAAGCGGGCATCAAAGGCATCTTGAGGCGCCTGATTGGCCTTGAAGCATTCAATGGTATAGGCCACCTGGGCAGGATCCAGAGTCACGGTATAGGGACGGTCATAGAATGGGTCTGGCCAGAACCCCGGATATCGGCGGTAATACCCGTACGGATAAAAGCTCGGTGCCGGATAGACGATGGCCTGCCGTGGAGGTTGTTGAGTACGGTTACTTGGATCATTCAGTACCCTGAAGAACTGAAAGCCATTTTGTACGGTAGTCTGTGCGGCTTTGAGCAGGGTAATTTCTTCAGCTGTGCCAAAGCTCATATTGGGACGGGCCTGAAAGCTGATACGGTAAGTGTTGCTGTTGAGGGGAGTGGTACTGTAGCGACCTAACTGATCAAATGTTAAGGGCTTTGAGGGTGTGGTTGCACAGCCAGTCAGGCTGATGGCAGCAATCACACTCAATCCCAGTAGCATGTTTTTCATGTTCGATCTCCTGATGCAATGATCCAGTCCGGACAGCGGTCTTAAAAAATCTTAAAAACTGCTATCGGGCTGGGTCAGGAAAGTAAGTTCTTCATCGGTCGATGCACGACCCAGAATCTGGTTTCGGTGCGGGTAACGTCCAAAGCGGTCAATAATGACCTTGTGCTTTTTCTCGAATTCCAGATTGGTCGGATTGCCCAGACGCTGAAACAGTTTTAAGGCGAATTCATGAATCAGTTTGGATTCGCTGTGCATAAATGGCATATACAGAAAGGCACGCTGTTCCGGACTGAGCTGTTGATCCAGGTTCAGGCTGATGGCTTCCTGAGCCAAGGCCAGTGCCAGACTGTCTTGGGCGAAAGCTTGGGGAGAATCACGGAATAAATTTCGTGAAAATTGATCTAGCACAATAATTTCGGCCAGCCGGCCTTCTGCGGTTTTACGCCAGCCCCAAAGTTCAGCCTGGGCTGCCTGCTGATGGGTGCTCATGAACTGCTGCGCAATACTTTGGTCGAATTCATGACTTTGGCTAAACCATAAGGGCTGGCTGTCCGCATGAAACCAAAAGTCTAAAATATCTTGATAATTCATAATATTTACAATTCATTAGCATCTATTTGTTAATAAAATCACAAATTTTCCATGTCTTATAGAGGAAGTTTGTGTTAAAAATTTGCCAAATTAAAAATCAATGGTTTGCCTGAAAACTAGGCAGCCTGTCATATGCCGGCACGAAATCACGTTATACTGATTAAACCGATGATTTTAATTTAATAATTTAGCCCCCTTAAGCGAGATTGTAATGAGTCAACCTGAATCGACTTCCCAAAATGTGTTACCGACCTGGGTCGAGTCGTCACTCATCAAAGGCATGTTGCGTGGTATCGAGCGTGAAAGCTTACGTATGCAAAGTGATGGTTTCCTGTCACAGGCAGCGCATCCTCGTGCCTTGGGTTCAGCCTTGACTCATCCACATATCACCACGGACTATTCTGAAGCATTGATGGAGTTTATTACTCCGCCACAGGACAGTATTAAAAAAGCGCTGGACTATCTCAGCGATATTCATGCGATTGTCCATCGTCATCTGGAAAATGATGAAAAGCTCTGGCCTTTGTCGATGCCGTGTATGCTGGACAGCCGCGATGACAGCATTCCGCTGGCACAGTATGGCAGCTCGAATATCGGCCTGTTTAAAACCTTGTATCGTCATGGTTTAGGCGTGCGTTATGGTCGCCGTATGCAGACGATTTCAGGCGTGCATTACAACCTGTCTTTCCCGGATCATCTGTTCGAGGCCTTACAACAGCAGGAACAGGACGAGGCGCTGCAAGCATTGAGCTTGCAGGATTATCGCAGTCATCGTTATATGGGCCTGATCCGCAACTTTATTCGTCTGACTCCACTGGTGATGTTCCTGGTGGGGGCCAGTCCGGCGGTTTGCCAGTGCTTTATGACTGGCCGTGATCATTTCTTGCTGCCATTGGTGAAAGGCACCTTGTATTCGCCTTATGCGACTGCGCTGCGTATGGGACGTTTTGGTTATCAAAACTCTGCGCAGAAACAGCTCGGTATTCACTACAATAATTTGCAGGACTATCTGGACGGGCTGCAAAAAGCCGTCAAAACGCCGTATAAACCGTTTAGTCGTCTGGGACTGGATGATGCCAATGGCCAGCCGATCCAGATCAATGATCATGTGCTGCAAATCGAAAATGAATATTACAGTCTGGTGCGTCCGAAACAGGTGCCGATCGCGGGTGAAACGCCGTCACAGGCACTGGAAAATCGTGGGATTGCCTATGTCGAGCTGCGCGCAGTCGATGTCAATCCATACAGCCCGATTGGCATTAATGAAGATACGGCCGGTTTCCTTGAAGTGGTAGCCTTGTACTGTTTATTGCAAGACAGTCCGGCGCTTCTTAGTGATGAACAGGATATTATTGAGCAGAATCAAGCCGAGGTCGTCAACCGTGGCCGTGCGCCAAATGCCGCAATTATGGAAAATGGCCAGTCTTATCCGATTGAAGACTGGTGTGCCATGCATTTGCAGCGTATGCATCCCTTGGCCAAGCTGTTAAATTCGGCCTATGACAGTACTCTATATACTGATGCTTTAAAAACCATGATGATCCGGGTCGATGAAGTCGATGCCACCTTGTCTGCTCTGGTGGTCGGGGATACACGTGAGCAGGGCGGTATGTGGCATTTTGGCCAACATCTGGCCCAACAGCACAGCAGTGTCTATGAAGAACATCAGCTCAGCCCGGAAACCCTGGCTTATTTTGAAGAAATGTCACAAAAGTCATTGCAGCAGCAACAGCAACTCGAGCAAGATAGCAGCGTCAGTTTTTCTGATTATTTAGCCCAATATCGATAAAAAAATAAGAGGATTCACCATGCAATGGGGTTATCGCTTCGTGAGTGGTATGTTGTTTCTGGCTGCTGTCATCGGCATGGCATTTGCCTTATATCTTGAGCATGTACAAGGTCTGGCGCCTTGTCCGCTCTGTGTGTTTCAGCGTGTCGGATTAATCGGACTCGGGATCATCTCACTAATCGCATGCCTGCATAATCCTGCATCCAATGTCATGAAGCGGCTGTATGCCTTGCTGGGTTCGCTCAGTATTTTGTGGTCTGTGGGCGTGGCTGCGCGTCATGTCTGGTTACAGAACCTGCCACCGGATCAGGTACCGAGCTGTGGTCCCGGTCTGGAATACTGGCTAGAAACCCTGCCAATGCAGTCCGTACTGCAGCAGGTCTTAAATGGTTCGGGGGAATGTGCTGCGATTGACTGGACTTTCTTGGGTCAGTCCTTGCCTGTCTGGTCTTTGATCTTCTTTAGTATTTTATTGCTGGTCAGTTTATGGCAATTGCTGCGTAAATATAAAACCGTAGCGGTTAAACGACTCAGAGATAAATATTAATTCCGCATTTAAAAAAAGTCCTCAATCGAGGGCTTTTTTATTTTGCTTAAGTTTAGGTCAGGGCAATGCCTTCCAGACTGTCCAGATCCATCACATATTCATGAATCTGATCAAAGGCTTCATCTTCTACACTTGGATAGAACCAGCGCGCCACCTGCTCGGCCACCAGCGGATGATACTGAATTTCAAAATGGTTCAGGCCATAGAAAATCGCCTTGTTTGCATCGGGGACTTTGAGCTGAAAGCGCGGATTGGGATGCTCGCCCAAAGCACTTTCAATACTGACCAGATAATCGCCAATCACATGCAAGGTCTTGTTCTTGCGGTTTTCAAACTCGATGGTGCCGGCGACCAGATAGGTATCGATATGAGATGGAATCGGGGCAGGTTTACGGTGATCGTCCATAAAGCCGATCCGAAGCGGATTATGCTCCCAGTCATCATCTCGGACGCTACCATGGCGTAAATCCAGAATACCGTTACTGCGAATATTGACCAGATGGCCAAGCAACCGGATCAATGGAAAATGTCCGAGTTTGTCCTGCAAGCTAAAACCAAAACGTTCCAGTACCGCACCATGATGCGGTGAACCCAGACAGACTAGATTTTCCACCATATTGACCCAGCTATAGACATTCTGCTTGCCATAAAACAGCGCACTACGAGAGACCAGACCACCCATGCTATGCCCGATCAGGTCAATACTGGTAATTCTCGGATTGCGAGCAATCAGATCCTGTAAGGTATTCGCCAGACTTCGACCATTGGCAGAAATCCGGCGTCCAGTATTGTAATTCAGATAGAGCATGGTATTGCGGTCACGCTGCGCCAGTAATTTTGCCCCAATGCCCTCATATTTGCGATTTGACCAGTCTAAATGGTTCATGCATAAGCCATGTACAAACAAAGTAATACGACCGCTTAGCTCACCTTTTTGCAGCGAGCCATAATGGTCATAGATCACCATCGGCAAGGCCAGAGGATTCTGATATTTCAGCAGATAATCCCCGATAATGCCATTTAAGACACTGACCAGGAAATGCAAGGAAGGTGTCAGCGGTTTATTATGCAGTTTAGGAAAGCGTTCAATAATCTGGCGCAAAGCAGGGGCAATCAGGGTATTGCCGTAATGAAACAGCATGTCATAAGACATTTGATAGAGCCGCACGATTGAAGGAATATTCTGAATTTTTTCTGAATTATTTTCACTTAAACCAAAAATACTCATTAAGATTTCGCGTTGAATACTCTTGATCAGCTCCTGAACCACATCGTTAAAGCGCATCGTCACCAGCTGCGCCAGACCTTCCAGTACATCGGCCTGACTCGGCGGGGTTCGGTCCCATCGACAATAGGTTTCATGTAACGGTGTCAAACTTGGCATCTGATCCTGTCCTTTCAATGAGCCGCATGTGGTGCCATCTTTCTTTTTAAAGAACTTCGCGGTATAAATTCTTTTTCTTGTTGAGTTTCCTGATTTTGAGGGTCTCAGCTTAAAATAACGAGAATGAGAGAAGATTTTGAGCTTTTTTGTCAGACAATTTAAGCAATTAACTGGTCTTATAACGTAGTGTACTTCACATTATTTAAATTAAATTTTGATGATTGATGGGTTTTTTGTTGGTAGTTCATGAATATCATTTATTTGCATGGTTTTAAAAGTAATTCGAACTCGATCAAGGGGAAATTGCTGCAACATTACTGTGCAAAGTATCCTGAAATTCAGGTACATTTACCCGATTTAAACATGTCACCGAACGCTGCCATTGTACATGTTTCTGGCCTGATTGAATCGATGCATGATGTGGCGTTATTGGGCAGCAGTCTCGGCGGATTTTATGCGACACATCTGGTCGCACAGCATGCTGTGCCTGCTGTACTGATCAATCCGGCAATGCGACCATGGCAACTGTTTCGTGAACTGTTTGACGAGCAACTGCCTTATCAGGTACATCCCAACTGGTGTCTGGATGAGGCAGATTTGATACAACTGCAACAATTGGCCCTGCCTGTTGCACAAGATGCAGACAAAATACTGGTTCTGCTGCAACAAGGCGATGAAGTTTTGGATTATCGTGAAGCACATCGTTATTATAGTGCTGCGCATCCCCCTGCAATGCTGATGACTGAAGCGCATGGCAGTCACGGGATAGATGATTTTGCGGAAAAAATTCCGTTCGTCTTACAGTTTTTATTGGACTGCATAAAAAAGGAAACCGAATAACGTGTCTCAATATACGGCTCAATCTCTTGAAGTTTTATCTGGTCTGGATCCGGTCCGTCGTCGTCCGGGTATGTATACCGATACTTCTCGTCCCAACCATTTGGCACAGGAAGTGATTGATAATGCTGTCGATGAGGCACTGGCAGGACATGCCAACAAGATTACCGTCACGGTCTATAAAGATGGTTCTTTATCAGTCGAAGACAATGGCCGTGGTATGCCGGTGGATATTCACCCTGAATATGGCCAGAGCGGTATTGAAATTATCATGACTAAACTGCATGCCGGCGGTAAGTTCAGCACCGATAACTACCAGTTTTCCGGTGGTTTGCATGGCGTCGGGATTTCGGTGGTCAATGCGCTTTCGACCCGAGTAGAGGTTGAAGTTCAGCGCCAGGGCAATCTGTATAAAATGGCCTTTGAAAATGGCGAACCGGTTGCACCGCTTGAAGTACTGGCAGGTAAGGCACCGAAACGGGTATCAGGAACTACAGTACAATTTTGGCCTGAAGCCAAATATTTTGATTCGCCAAAATTTGCCCTCAAAGCTTTAAAACATAATCTCAAAGCCAAAGCTGTTTTGGCGGCGGGCTTACAGATCAACTATGTTGATCAGATCAATGATGAAAAAATCACCTGGCAATTTGAAAATGGTCTAGTCGACTATTTAATGGATGAGCTGGAAGACCGTGAAATTATTCCGGCACCGGCTTTTGTCGCCACAGGTGACGCAGAGCGCGCCAGCGCAGAATTTGCGATTTGCTGGAATGTTGAAGGTGGTGAAAGCGTCCAGGAATCTTATGTCAACCTGATTCCAACCGCACAAGGTGGAACCCATGTGAATGGTCTGCGTTCAGGTGTCACCGATGCGATGCGCGAGTTCTGTGAACTGCGTAATTTGCTGCCGCGGAATATGAAACTCTCTGCCGAAGATGTCTGGGATGGCGTCAACTATATCCTGTCGCTGAAATTCCAGGAGCCGCAGTTCTCGGGTCAGACCAAAGAACGTCTGTCGAGCCGTGAAGCAGCAGGGATTGTGCAGAATATTGCCAAAGATGCCTTTGCACTGTGGTTGAACCAGAATTCTGACATCGCCATGCAACTGGCAGAAATGGCCATTTCTAAAGCCGGTCGCCGTTTAAAAGCTGCGAAAAAAGTTGAGCGTAAGAAAATTGTTGCGGGTCCAACTTTGCCGGGGAAACTGTCGGATTGTGTAGGCCATGATCTCGATCAATCTGAATTATTTATTGTGGAAGGGGATTCTGCCGGTGGTTCGGCCAAGCAGGCGCGTGACAAGAATTTCCAAGCAATCATGCCAATTCGTGGCAAGATCCTGAATACCTGGGAAGTCTCTTCTGATGAAGTACTAGCGTCTCAGGAAGTACACAACATCGCGATAGCCATTGGCGTGGATCCGGGTTCAGATGACCTGTCTGAGCTGCGCTATGGCAAGATCTGTATTCTGGCCGATGCCGACTCGGATGGTCTGCATATTGCCACTTTGCTGTGTGCACTGTTTGTAAAGCATTTTCCGACTCTGGTGGAAGAAGGGCATTTATTTGTAGCGATGCCACCATTATTCCGAATCGATGACAATAAAGATGTGCACTACGCTTTGGATGAAGATGAGCTGAATAGCATCCTGAAAAAATGCAAAACCAAGAATCCGCAAATTACCCGATTCAAGGGGCTGGGCGAGATGAATGCCAGCCAGTTACGTGAAACCACACTTGATCCAAACACGCGCCGTCTGGTGCAACTGGATCTGGATGATGCTCATCATACCGCAGGGTTACTGGATAAACTTTTGGCGAAAAAGCGTGCCAGTGACCGCAAAGACTGGTTGGAGCAAAAAGGTAATCTGGCAGATTTGGTGGTTTAAACTATCGAATTTAAGCAGTAAAAAATCCCGCAAGCGCGGGATTTTTTGTTTTAAAACAGTGCAAAAAATATTCAAGGTGCTGCACTTTATTTGTACATCATCTTCTATCTTAGTTTTGGCATATTTTGATTGGTCTTTATGCAACTTATTTAAAGTTGAGTCTGAGTTCTACATTGCAATAGGGCTTTAAGTCTTTTTAGTATGACTAAATACATGATTCATAGTACAAATAATGAGATCAGTTAAAGTGAATTTTTTTATTTTTTGAAGCCTTGGCACAGAAATTGAATCACTCCATCCAGATGTACAACAAGACAAGCATGAAAAATGCACCATTATAAAGTTTGGAGAAAAATCTGATGTTCCAACGCAATTTATTTTCAAAAAGTATTTTAGCCGCAACCATGGCAGGGGCTGTTGCATTAACGGGGTGTTCAAAATCTGCTGAAAAAGCAGAAGCCCCGGGCGCAGAAAGCAAAGTCGCAGACAGCGGCGACACGATTAAAGTCGGGATCCTGCATTCATTGTCAGGCACGATGGCAATTTCTGAGACCTCACTGAAAGATACGGCCTTAATGGCGATTAAGGAAATCAATGATAATGGTGGGGTACTGGGTAAAAAACTGGAACCTGTGGTGGTCGATCCAGCATCTGACTGGCCACTGTTTGCAGAGCAAGCACGTCAGCTGATTACCCAAGACAAAGTCGCGGTAATTTTCGGTGCATGGACGTCGGTGTCACGTAAATCTGTCTTACCAGTGGTTGAAGAGCTGAATGGCTTATTGTTCTATCCCGTACAGTACGAAGGCCAGGAACAATCCAAAAATATTTTTTATACCGGTGCTGCGCCTAACCAGCAAGCCATTCCTGCGGTGGAATACTTGATGAGCGAAGAGGGTGGTAAAGCGGAGCGTTTTGTTCTGCTCGGTACAGACTATGTGTATCCACGTACCACCAACCAGATTTTACGTGCTTTTTTAAAGTCTAAAGGCGTGGCTGATGCGGACATCATGGAAGAGTACACGCCATTTGGTCATAGCAACTATCAAACCATTGTCGGCAATGTGAAAAAATTCGCAGCTGGTAAAAAGACTGCGGTGATCTCGACCATCAATGGCGACTCGAATGTGCCGTTCTATCGTGAATTGGGTAATCAGGGCATTAAAGCCTCTGATATTCCCGTCATGGCGTTCTCGGTGGGTGAAGAAGAACTGCGTGGTATTGACACCAAGCCATTGGTCGGTCATTTGGCGTCATGGAACTATTTCATGTCAGTGAAGAATCCGGTCAATACAGAATTTACCAACAAAATGAAGCAGTATGCAGTGGAATTCAAACTGCCGAATGCAGACAAGCTCGTGACCAATGACCCAATGGAAGCAACTTATGTCGGGATTAACATGTGGAAGCAAGCCGTTGAAAAAGCAGGTTCTACAGAGGTCGATAAAGTCCGTGAAGCGATGGCAGGTCAGGAATTCAAAGCCCCATCCGGCTATACCTTAAAAATGGATGCGACGAATCACCACTTACACAAGCCAGTCATGATTGGTCAGATTCGTGGCGATGGACAGTTTGATGTGGTCTATAAAACGCCACAAGCCATCCAGGCACAGCCTTGGAGCCCGTACATTCCGAAATAACAGCTATCTTTTGCCTGCCACAGCCGTGGCAGGTGTCCTCTGATTTTTTTCTTACTCTCCACGGAAAATTTCCAATGGAATAGGGGTGAATATAATGAATATTCGCGTGAATATCGCCGCTATTTTTCTGGTATTTGTACAGGTTATTTGTGTGCAACTGGTATCAGCAGAACAATCCTCAAATAGCACTGCATTGACTGCAGCAATACAACAAGATGCAATCCAGCAATTTGTGCAAGGTGATTTTGCCCAGCGCCGTGCTTTACTGAAGCAATGGCCGGGCAGTATTGAGCAGTTAGATCAGCTTGCAGAATATGTTGAAAACGAGCAGCTTTATAGTGGGGCTAATGGTCAAACCTATATTTTAGAATCGGACGAAAAATTACTCAGCTATCCGAGTCTAGGCATCGTTGCAGATTGGCCGAGTGACTTATCACAAGTGACTTTGGTGAATACCTTGCGTAAAGCGCTCAACTTTGGTTTGGCACAAAGAAAACTCAAATCTGAAGATGCTTCCGAGCGTTTAGAAGCGATTGATATTTATGAAAGCAACTTGGCAGAGCTGAATGTTGCTCACATCAATGCCCTGTATTTGAACGAACAAAATAACAAAGTCAAAGCCCGTTTGGCCCAGCTTAAAGCGCGTCTGGATTATCAAGATGCAAATGTCTTAGTTAAAATTCAAGCGGCGAAAGCCTTGCAAGACTCCAATCGTCCCGATGTCTTGGCGATGATCGACAATGAGCTGACACAGCCGAATATCCATTCTGAGCTGAAAGCGGCTTTGCTTGAAGCGAAAAGCAGTATTAAAACCCGGATTCAAGCCAGTGAATGGACTGGGCATTTATTTTCAGGGCTGAGTACTGCGAGTATTTTACTGCTTGCAGCACTCGGTTTAGCCATTACTTATGGTTTGCTCGGTGTCATCAATATGGCGCATGGTGAGCTCATTATGATTGGCGCCTATACTACTTATGTGGTGCAAAGTCTGTTTAAAAGCTATTTGGGTAGCTATGTCGAGTGGTACTTAATCGCCGCGATTCCTGCGGCATTCTTGGTGAGTGGACTGATCGGCATGTTGATTGAACGTACCGTGATTCGTCCGCTATATGGTCGCCAGTTGGAAACCTTGCTTGCCACTTTTGGTGTCAGCCTGATTCTGATGCAATTGGTACGCATGACTTTTGGTGCGCAAAATGTCGAAGTTTCTAACATTTCCTGGCTGTCAGGCGGGATCTCGATTACTCCAAGCTTGATGCTGCCCTATAACCGTATTGCGATTATTGTCTTTACCATTGCAGTGCTTTTGTTGTTGGTTTACCTACTGAATAAAACCCGTTTTGGCTTGTTTGTACGTGCGGTGACGCAAAACCGTCAAATGGCGCGAGCAGTCGGTATTCGTTCAAGCCGTATCGACATGATGGCCTTTGGTTTAGGTTCAGGTCTTGCAGGACTAGCCGGATGTGCTTTGGCACAAGTCGGTAACGTCGGGCCGGATTTAGGGCAAAACTATATTATTGATGCCTTCTTGGTTGTAGTAGTCGGTGGTGTAGGTCAGGTGTGGGGTGCAGTCCTTGCAGCGCTTGGTCTGGGTATTAGCGGTACAGCCTTGGAAATTGGCATTGGTGCGGTACTGGCAAAAATTGTTCTCTTGGTGCTTGTGATTTTGTTTATTCAGAAACGTCCACAAGGTTTGTTTGCCATCAAAGGCCGTTTTGTGGAGTAAGCACATGAAGATTACACAATTACTTTCAGATAAACCACGTAGCGGTATCGCCATAGCCGTGTGCTTTGCCATCTTATTGGCATTGCCATGGCTACATTTATTACCTGCCGATTCAACCCTGCATTTATCTGCTTATTGGGTCACCTTGATTGGCAAAATCATGTGTTTGGCTCTGGTGGCATTGGCTCTGGATTTGGTCTGGGGCTATGCTGGGATTTTAAGTCTGGGACATGGTTTGTACTTTGCCCTTGGCGGTTATGCCTTTGGGATGTACTTAATGCGCCAGTCTGCAGGCGATAGCATTCCTGACTTTATGCGCTTCCTCAGTTGGACGAAAGTACCGTGGTTTTGGGTCGGTACGGAATACTTCCTTTGGTCATTGGCACTTGTGGTTTTAGTACCGGGTATCATTGCCTTTATTTTTGGTTTCTTTGCTTTTCGCTCGAAAATTAAGGGCGTGTATTTCTCGATTATTACTCAAGCCATGACTTTTGCAGCAGCGCTTCTATTCTTCCGCAATGAAACCGGCTTTGGTGGCAACAATGGTTTTACCGGTTTTAAAACCATTCTAGGCATGGACATTACCTCTGCATCGATGCGTGCGAGTTTGTGCTTTATCACCGCACTGGTATTGCTGCTCTGTTTTGTTGGTTTACGTCATTTAATGAATAAACCCTATGGTCGGGTGTTGGGGGCAATTCGTGACAGCGAAAACCGTCTGCAATATTTGGGTTATCGTACGCTCTGGTACAAGCTCTCTGCTTGGGTGCTTTCTGCGGTTATTGCAGGGATTGCAGGCGCGCTGTATGTGCCGCAAGCAGGCATTATTAATCCAAGTGAAATGAACCCAGTGAACTCGATTGAAATGGCAGTTTGGGTGGCAGCGGGTGGACGTGGCACACTGATTGGCCCACTAATTGGTGCAGGCATCATTAACGGGGTAAAAACCTATTTTACTTCGGCTTATCCTGAAGCATGGCTGTTGATTTTGGGTGCGTTATTTATTGTGGTGACCATCTTTCTGCCAAAAGGCATTATTGGTCTGTTTGACCGTTTTAAAAAGGAGCGTAGCGAATGAGCGAGATCCTACAACCGCATGGTGGTCATGCCACTGAAGGCTATGGTCGTCCTAAAGAACAAGGCGCGGACTTTACCCACGGTATTGCGCTGTATTTAGAAAAAGTCAGCGTCTGGTTTGATGCTTTTCGTGCCTTAAATGATTTGTCGCTCTACATTGAAGAAGGGGAATTACGCTGCATCATCGGGCCGAACGGGGCAGGTAAAACCACCCTCATGGATGTGATTACCGGTAAAACGCGACCAACCGAAGGCACAGCATTTTTTGGGCAAAACTACGATTTAGCCAAAATGAGCACTGAACAAATTGCCGAAGCAGGCATTGGGCGTAAGTTCCAAAAACCGACCGTGTTTGAAAATTTCACAGTCATGGAAAATCTATTACTTGCTGCACCCAAAGACAAGCGCGTGAAAAAGAGTTTCTTTAGCAAACTCGATCCCGATGCCCAAAATGCCCTGGATGAATCACTTGCGCAAATTCGTCTGCAAGAGTTCATTAATAAACCTGCTGGCTTGCTGTCGCATGGTCAAAAGCAATGGTTAGAAATCGGCATGTTGTTGATGCAACGTCCAAAACTGATTTTACTGGATGAACCTGTAGCAGGCATGACCGATGCCGAAACCGAGCGCACGGCGGAGCTGTGTTTAGAACTCAAGAAAAATCACACCCTCGTTGTGGTTGAGCATGACATGAGCTTTATCGATACGATTAGTGAAAAAGTCACGGTATTGGCACAAGGCGCAATTTTAGCAGAAGGCACATTGGCAGAAGTACAAGCCAATGAAGATGTCATTGAAAAGTATTTAGGACGTTAAGGAGACCGTGATGTTAGAAGTCAAAGACGTCAATCAATTTTATGGTGGCAGTCATATTTTACGTGATGTGTCGTTGACTGCACCTGTGGGTGAGTGTTCGGTGGTGCTTGGGCGCAATGGTGTAGGGAAAACCACGCTCCTTAAATGTCTGATGGGTATTTTACCGATTAAATCCGGACAGATTTTGCTGGATGGCAAGGACATTTCGAAACTCAGTCCTGAACAGCGTGTCCGTGCAGGTCTGGCTTATGTGCCCCAAGGTCGAGATATTTTTTCAACTTTAACTGTGGAGGAAAACATCCTCATTGGTATGGCGAAATTTAAAGGCGCAAAGACACGCAAAGTGCCTGAGCATCTCTATGAAATTTTCCCTGTGTTGGATGAAATGAAGCACCGCCGTGGCGGAGATTTGTCTGGTGGGCAGCAGCAGCAGCTTGCCATTGCACGTGCACTTGCTTCTGAACCGCGTGTGCTGATTTTGGATGAACCGACTGAAGGTATTCAGCCATCCATTATTAAAGATATTGGTCGTGTGATTCGTAAGCTTGCCGATGGCGGTGAGATGGCAATTGTGCTGGTCGAACAATTCTATGACTTTGCTGAAGAACTTGCCGATGGATATACCGTGATGGCACGTGGGCAGGTTGTGGCGCAAGGTGTGGGCAGTGAAATGCCTGAGAAAGGTATTCGGGAGTTGGTGGCGATTTAAGGCTTTTAGCTCCTTCTCCTATGGGAGAAGGCGGGGGATGAGGGTTTATCTTTATTTACCTCTCCCTAATCCTCTCCTAGAAGGAGAGGGAAAAAGCCTCCCTAAGCAAGATATAAGCACTGCTTTATATCGAAGCGTAAGAAAGGGAGGTTTGGAGGGATTAAATTTTAAATCTCCTCTTACGAAGCAGAGCTTCTCATCTCTTAAAGAGAGAGGGGAATTTTCTTTTTTGAATAATGGAGGGATCAGATCTTCGTATTTTCATTCCATAAAAAATAGCCGCCGTACTGACTTGGAAGGTATTCACCACCGATGGATTTGCCTTGGTCAGTTAAAAAATGTTTACCCGTGTCATTCAACTTTAAAAAGCCTTTATCCACTAACTTTTCAAGTAAATCTGCTGTTTTAATTTTATATTTGGCAGCCAGTTTGGAGGTGGTCAATTTACTAAAGGCATTAGCTTCTTCATCAGTTTGACCTAAATCCTCAGTGTTCGGATTAGCTTTAACTTCATCTAAGCTAATCCGGACTTCTTCGCTAATCCGAATAATACGCTGCGCTTCTTCATAAGCATCTTTAAAGACGTCATCATCTTCATATTTACGTACTGAAATACCCATTTCATTGTTATTGACCTGGCTAAATTCATAGAGGTTTAAACTGGAAATAATACATTCCGATTCATTGAGATAGCACTTTGCATGCAGGTTTTTGCAGAAACTCAAACGGACATAGTCCAGTTTTTGAATCCATTTGATTTCTTCAGGATGCAAATCACTTTTGCCATAGACAATGCGAACATCAATTTTTAACCGGTCTTTGTCTTCTAATAATTCTTTAATACGGTCATTGAGACGCAAATACGGACTGATTAAAATTAAACGTTCTTTGGCATTTTTGATGAGTTCTTCTAAGAAAAAATTGGTTGCACTGGTATTTAGAAATTTAGCCATATTTTCCCTGTAATATTTTGAATATTATGTTTGTTATAGGGCAATAAGATATCGCTGAATCAGCAATCACTCAACCTTTAAATACATGCCATCCGCCGAGACATTATGTCCAAAACCACAAGACATCGGATTGCTGCTATTCACCACAATCTGTTGTCCAATTTGAGCGTTAAACTGAAATTTTAAATCAATTTTGCAATCTTCTACGCTGTAATTGGTCTGAGCTTTATTCAGTGGCATGCGGGTTGAAAATTCTCCCATATTTGGTCCATAAATCAGACTGCGCAAACCCATATAGAGTCCATTAAACTCAATTTGGTAGGCATTCGAAGCCCGTTTAACTTCCATCGTATTCCATTGACCAAAACCTGCATAACGAACATATTTTCCTGCAAGACTCTTTGATTTTTCTGGTGCAGGTAACTGTTTTAGATTGAACTGGCTGGCTTTAGCATTCGGGAAAACCGAGAACCAGGCGCGTGCCCATTGCGGCTTTCCAAGCTTGGCATAACTTAAGCCAACATTATTAAACGCCGTGGTGATATCGCGTTCGGAAAAAGCTGTACCACCGTCTTCTACATTCATCGCACAAAAGGATGACCATGCGGCTTGTTGCTCAAATTGCGCTATGGCCTTTTGATATTGTTTTTGGTCGTAGAATTTTTTGCCATTATTTGCATAGCTTTGCACTTTGCTACAGCCTGAACGGAGCTCTTTTTCAAAGTCTGAATCAGCAAAAGTGAGCATACTTAAACTTAAAAGACCAATAGACAATAGAGATTTATACATGGTGTTATTCAGTATGATTTTGAGCTGAATAAAACATAGCCGCTCGTATAAGTAAATAGAACTTGTGCTTATTAAACTGGATAACAACAAAATATCGTGATGGCCAAGTATTAAAAAGCTGAAGAGTAGTGTCCAGAAAGCAGTTCTGGAATAGTTTTAAACTAAGAATGAATCAAGCTTGATCCAGATTGAGTTGTAAGAGTACCAAATCACGCCATTGCCCAAACTTCTGTCCGACTTGCGGCATATAGGCAGTTTGAACGAAACCCAGTTTTTCATGCAGACGAATCGATGAGGTGTTTTCTGAATCAATCGCTGCGACCATGATATGCAATTTCTGTACTTGAGCCTGTTCAATTAAATACTGTAATAATTTAGAACCCAAACCTTGCCCTGCATAATCTGGATTTAAAAAGATGGAATGTTCTACCGTCTGTTGAAAGCCCTGAATACTACGAAACTGATCATAACAAGCATAGCCAGCAACGACTTGATTTTGAATATCTTCAACCACAAAAACCGGGAAATTCTGATTTTTAAGCTGTTTAAACCAGATTTTGAAATAGTTCAGATCAAAGGCTGTTCTGTTCCAGGTCGCAGTACCATAAAGTACTTCCTGATTATAAATCTTGAGGATGGTTTCAAGATCATGTTCGGTCGCAGGTCGAATGTCAAAATCAGGCATATTCTTGTTCTGGTAAGGTTGATCTGAAATCACAGTTTAAAAAAAAGCAGAACCGGAGTTCTGCCTTTGATCATACATCAATTAGAAATGATATTTCACAAGTGCGCTGACATCATTTTGGTCTACGCCTTTATAACCATATTTATTGTTCCAAACTGAATGTTCGATACCTACATAAAGTTTAGTGTCTGGAGAGATATGTTTACCTACATTCCATTTGTACTGAGATGTCCAGTTTAACTCACTTGCGTGACCATTCTTTTCAGCCGTTGACCAATCCAGGAATGCATCAACAAGGAAATCTTCAGTACCTAACTTAAATGGTACTGCGTAAGTGATGGTCATTTGATAATCATCTGCAGTGTTATCATTGTCAGCTTTGTAGAAGTTAATGTTTGCATATTGAGTATATGGAACATTTAAAGCAAAACCAACACCATACAAATAGTTATTAAAGCCTTCGCCACCTTCCCAAGTTGTCGCAACGAGTACGTCCTTGATTAGACCAACTTCAAGTTTAGTTCCTGAAACTGCACTTAAGCTTAAACGCGGTGCAACCTCAAAATAGGTACTATTACCTTCTGGATCATTGTTAGTACGATCAGCGAAAGCAAAGAAATCACCATATTTTAAACCTGCCGCATATTCAGCAGTAACTGTTGTTTGATCAAGCTTTTCATCTTGAGTGAGAAATGGTGATTTATAGTTTTCACCATAAAGACCTGTAACGCTAAAGTCCTGCCAAACTGGTTTTGCTTGAGCAAATGCTGCAGTTGAAGCCAATGCACAAAGTGCCGCAAGTTGTGTAAATTTCATTTAAATCTATCCCCCCGAGAAAGCAGAATAAGCATACAGATTAATAAGTAAAAATAAAGTTAAAAGTGATCGCTGACTTAAATATATTTCAGCCCCCATGAGTTGAATGAAGACGATCATCTTCCTCAGTTTTCATTGCCTTTCGCTGATACTTCTCTAAATTATTATTTTTTAAATAAAGTTGAATATGTAGTGCCTTAAAAGACTGAATGTATAACTAAAAATATAAAATCACTTCAATTTACGATGATTAACTTACAAAATCAGTAAAAAATAGGGGGGGATATACAGATTGTTTAGTAATTAATTTGGGCCTGAGGCTGAACAGCTTTGTTCTGTTTGTGTAATGAGGTTAGTTTGAAAATCTCAAATGACCGTCGTTTTATAAGCCTGTTCTCAGCCTCTTCAAGTGAGATTGAACGGTCTTATATTTCAATAAAAAATTATTTTGCAGGTTGTTATTTTAGAATGACGAAGGGGTATTTTTCCTGATTCTGCAAAAGTAACTAAATAATGATAAAGCAAATGATCTATTCAGGACTGTAAGGCTTACTAGATGCAGATCTTATAAGAAAAATTATTAGATAAAAGTGAGCTAATTTCGATAAAAAATACTTTTAATTCCTCTTTTTTAGGTTTTCTGGTCGAGTGTTATTTAAGCGATTTATCGGTCTGGCTAAAAAATTATTTCGAATTAAATCGTGTGAAAGGTTTTGAAATTACCAGTTGAAAAATCCTGCATTTTTGAGCTGAGTAAGCAGTTGTCACAATGGATTATTCTTTTGCTAAAAAACCAAAATATCACTTGCATATTTCCCAGATACAGCCGATATTCAAGATATAAGGACACGATTCTGCAGACTCAAAAATGTGTTCATCATTCAAAATGGAGGGTGTGATTCCAATCATTTGAAGAAGTGAAATGCGATGCGAAACAGCAAGCTACAAATGTGCCAAGATAAAAAATTTTGCACTCAAAAGTTACAAAGATTGAGGATGGTAATATATGAATATTGAACTTCGTACCGATAACCACATTCAGAATAGTGATCGTTTAATTACTTATGTACGGGAAGAATTAAATCAAGAATTCCAGCGCCACAGCGAACGTATTACCCATTTTTCAGTCCATCTCAGTGATGAAAATGGCGCCAAAGGCGGCGATGACGATATTCGTTGTATGATTGAAGCGCGTCCTGCAGGCTTGAAACCTGTCGTAGTCAATCATCGTGGCCATAATGTCGATACTGCGATCCATGGTGCAATTGACCGACTAAAACGTAGTCTGGAACATGTGATCGAGAAAAAAGACAATGTTCGTCCTGGTGCTCTCGAACTAGCAGACACAGATACTGCGGATATCGAAGACTAAGCCGAACCGATTTGAAAAAGCCCTGCGGGGCTTTTTTCGTATTAAACAAAAATATAGTTATGAGAAGCACAACAAATCCTGCTTTATTCGGCATAATAGTCGAAAACGAATCAAAGTGAGCTCCATCATGTTAACTGCGCAACAACAACTTTTTGTGCAAGCACTCGAAGAATTAAATCTGGACCAGGTCAAACAGCTGCTGGCAGATGGACTCAACCCGAATTTTATTGATCATGACAAAGGCCCGGTGATTTCGGTCTGGTCAGATGGCCTGTTTAAATGGTGGGAAGAAGTGTGTGAGCTGTATGAAGCCGGAACACCACTTTCAGAAGAGGAGAAACAGGCACGTTTGGCGGTACATTTACAGATTCTGGAAGAACTGATCCAGGCCAAAGTGAATCTGCATTTGTGGGATGCAGAAGAAATTTATGGTCCACTCTGGGATGCCGCAAGTGCCGCATGCGCGCCAGCTGTACAGCGTTTACTGGATGAAAAAGTCGATCCAAATAGCAAAGATGAAGATGGCATGACTATTTTATCTTCAATTAGTGATCTATTCTTTGATTGTGATTTTGATGAAATCAACTGGTCAGAAGCCTTGGATGAAGAAAAACAGACGCTAGAACTGCTTCGCAAGCATGGCGCAAAAATGACCAAAGAACTCAGTTAAATTTTAATAAAGAGCTCCAACATGACAACATTAAAAACCTTGGGTTTGATTGCACTGGCCGGTTGTAGTGCACAGCTTTTCGCAGCAGATTTTGAATTTGATCGACCAGGTGAGGGTCTCAGTACTGGAATTACTCCAGTCGGAAATGTCGCTTGGGAGCAAGGCTTGCCTACAGCGCGTTATAGCAAGTCGGGCGATCAGACCGCGACCACACTCAGTGCAGATATGTTGTTACGTACCGGACTCAGTGATGATCTGGAATTGCGTTTAGGTTGGGCTGGCCCGACCTGGACCCAAGTGAAATCCAATGGCCAGACCGAAGAAGATGATGGTCTGGGCGATGTTAGTATTGGTCTGAAAAAGGCCATTGATTTGGATGATGACAAACTCAGTATGGCTTTGCTGGCCGAAGCTATCATTGCAACAGGCAATGCCGGTTTCACTAATGAAGAAGATATTTACAGCTTGGGTTCTGTCGTGTCGTCTCAATATAATGACTTGGTCAGTACCGCATTGACCATGCGTTATGAATGGCAGGACAGCAACTGGGCAGTGTCTGCGATTCCTTCTCTAGGCTACCGTATTACTGATCGCTGGTCAGGTTATTCTGAACTGATTTACCGTAAAGCTGAAAGTGTCGATAATCAATACGCGCTCGGTACCGGGGTTATGTATGCCTTAAACGACCGTGTCCAATTGGATGCGAATGTCGGTGTAGATCTGGATGGTGCAGATCGAAGTTACTTCTCAGGCCTAGGTTTCTCTGTGCTGTTCTAAGTTATCCAACTCACAGATGATGAAATACTCGCAGTTCCCGACCTGGGGGAAAATGCTTGCCCTGGTTATTTTGGGAAGCACCTTGTTCAGCAGTCCTGCTCAGGCGGAAACTGCATTGTTGTCTGCCGAGCAGGCTTTTCCTGTGAGCGTGATCTCCACCAGTCAGCAGCAGGCTGAACTGAGTTGGCAGATTCCAGACAACTATTATCTGTATCAGCATAAAATTGAAGTCCGGCAGGGCAACCAACCGGTGTCGTTTGAGTTGCCACCCGCTGAAGATTTATATGATGATAACTATGGACATACCCAGGTTTATTATCAGCAGTTAAAGTTTCAAATTCCGACTCAGGCGGGGCAATCCTATCAGGTCAGCTGGCAGGGCTGTGCCAAAGACCGGATTTGTTATCCGCCACAAACCATTCAGTTCAAGACCGATTTGTCTGGTCTGGTGCAATTTGAAGCTACCGGATCAGGAACAAAGCGTTTACTTGATCTGAATACTTCATCACTGCAACACAATACCCTATTTAATGCAGCGGACTCCTCAGAATCTACAGCAAATGAAATCTCTGCATCAGCCCACACACAAACTGAACCCTATGCAGCACAAGACCAGAAATGGTCAGCCCAACTGCTTGAACGCTCTTTGGGCTATGGGCTTTTGCTGTTCTTTGGCTTAGGCATTTTACTGGCTTTTACACCGTGTTCCTTGCCGATGCTGCCGATTCTGACCTCGCTGATCGTACGTGACAGTAAAGGACTGAAAGCCTGGATGATTGCACTGACTTTTGTCAGCAGTATGGCCGCTGTCTATGCAGTACTTGGCCTAATTGCATCTTCGGCCGGCCTGAATTTTCAGCGCTGGTTGCAGCAACCGGGAACCCTGATCGCATTTAGCATCCTGTTTGTCCTGTTTGCCCTGAATCTGTTTGGCCTGTTTGAAATCAAACTGCCGCAACGTCTGGTTCATCGTCTGGATCGGGCACAGGCCATGCAGCAGGGAGGCAGTCTGGTCAGTGCCGGTGTCATGGGCATGATCTCGGCGCTTCTGGTGGGGCCATGCATGACCGCACCGCTGGCAGGCGCATTATTGTTTATTTCCCAGACGCAAAGTCAGTGGCAGGGAGCTTTACTGCTGTTTACTTTAGGTTTTGGGATGGGCACGCCTTTATTGCTGGCCAGTATTCTGGGTGCACGGATTCTGCCTAAAGCCGGGCATTGGATGAATCAGATCAAAGTGCTCTTTGCCTTTATCATGCTGGCGCTGGCGCTGTATTTTATTCGCCCACTGATTTCAGAAGCCGCTTTACAATGGTTATCCCTAGCTTTGGGTATGACCTTCGTGGCTTATGTGCTGTTCCGGATTTTCTGGCATCGTACCGGTTTGAGATGGCTATATATCCTGTGTCTGGTACTGGCCGTGCCCTATATCGCTTATAGCCAATATCAGCACAGTCAGCGTTTTTTTGTGGAGCAGGCGAGCACAGAAGCCAAGTGGCATGTGGCACGTAGTGCAGCAGAATTTCAGCAGATTTTGGACAGGGCAACACAAGGGCAAAAGATTATTATTGATGTCTACGCCGACTGGTGTGTTGCCTGTCAGCCGATCGAACATCGTATTTTAAAATCTGCAGCGGTACAGCAGGCGCTTGCGCCATATTTCCTGATCAAGCTGGATTTAAGCCAATATAATGTCTCTCATCAAGCGCTGTTAAACCAATGGGAAATTCTCGGGCCGCCGACGTATTTATTCTTGAATGCGCAGCAGCAGGAAATTAGGGGTTTACGTTTAACCGGTGCTTTTAGCGAGGCAGAATTGCTGGCACAGCTGCAAGCACTGGCTCAAAGTGAAAATCCATAATTTAGTTCTTAAAAAAAGCTGAACCCGTTTAAGAAACCTGCATCTGTACTGGCACCGGTTCAGCATAAGCTTTGACCAGATTACGCCCACCGGCTTTAGCCTGATAAAGCGCCTGATCAGCCTGACTCAATAACTGCTGCGGGCGTAATTCCGCGCTAGAAATGGCAATCCCGAAACTGGCGGTCACCGGAATCAGCTCATCCTCATCACTGAAAATCTGCAATTGCTGAATGGCGATGCGGCAGCGTTCAGCCACTTGTTCGGCTTTTTCCAGACTGGTATTTTTAAGCACCAAAATAAATTCTTCCCCGCCAAAACGGCCGACTACATCACTTTCGCGCAATTGCTGATTCAGCACGGCACTCACTTCGACTAAGGTTTCATCACCCTTATGATGGCCATAGTGATCATTAATTTTCTTGAAATGATCCAGATCCAATAGCACTAAAGCATAATTGGGAGTGGCTGCGGCATTCAGTTTATCCAGACATTGGTTGATACTACGGCGGTTAAACAGATTGGTGAGCGGATCAATCTGGCTCAGCTGTTTGATCAGCTGCTCGCGATGACGCCATTGACTGAGCAGAATCTCGAATAACACCATGCAGACGGCCAGAATTGGCAAAATGAAATATAGCATCGATAACAGCCAGAAACCATTATAAAAAAGCTTGTCATCGATATTAAAGAGCGGTGAATAAGGTAATTGATGACTGAAACTTAAATAGGCACATCCGCCTAGGAAAATTGACGCTGGAATCAGCATGCTATAAACCAGCGTGCGATGGAACAGCACCAGTCCCACCATAATTAAACAGACATAGGAGGTCGTGGCCACAGGGCTGATCACCCCGACGAGATAGGCGTCACGACACAACGAGATAACAAAAGTACCCACTGCCATATAAGGCAGATAACGTTCAATCAGCTGATTCCCCTGAAATTTATAACAGGGAAAAATCAGGAGAAATAGAATTACCAGAAAGCTGCTGTTCAGAGTAATTTGTGTATAGACCCGTTCTAGATGAACATATTGCCAATATTCGGGATTTAATAACACGAAAATATCCCAGCCGAGCCAGGTCAGATGTACTCCGCATCCCAAGGTCAGCATCAGGATGCATTTCTTCAGGATGCGCCAGTTCATCACGACTTCATCTTCGACCAGGTATTTCTTGATTCTGTGTCTTATCACTTTTTCTAATACAGGCGATATTCGCTTCATGGTCCCGGTCTGACTTTAATTGTTATGGCAGATTTTTTTTAAGACTTATTGGATATTTATAACTTTATTTACACAAGATAACATAAGTTTGAATGCTTGATAAACAACAATATTTAAAACATTTTTGTGATTTAGTTGATATCTGATCTGCTCAGTCTTTGCCGATAGCGCAAGTGATCCAGGCTATGTCAAAGGGTCTTAATCAAAATTAAAGAGGTTAAGAGGTATACAGTTTTGTTCTAAATTCAGGATGATGTGTTTTATTTGTACTAATTATTTCAATATAGTCAATCGTTAAAATGGCTGCATTGTTAGAAACAACCAAAGATAAAGAGCGAAACCATGAAAGTTTTACAGATTGATTCCAGTATTTTAGGAGATGCTTCTATTTCGCGTCAGTTGACTCAGGCTGTGGTGGAACAACTGCAGCAAAAATATGCTGAGGCCATTGAAGTTGAGTATCTGGATCTGGCTGCACAGCCTATTCCTCATCTTACCGCCGAAATTTTAATGGGCCAGAATGCAGAACAAACGGCATTGGGCGAGGAAATTTTAGATCAATATTTACAGGCTGATGTCGTGGTGATTGGTGCAGCGATGTATAACTTCGGTTTGCCATCAACCCTAAAAGCCTGGATTGACCGGATCTGTGTCGCGGGACGTACTTTTAAATATACCGAACAAGGTCCTGTGGGTTTGGCGGGCAATAAGAAAGTGTATATTGCCAGCAGCCGTGGTGGTGTCTATGGCGAGCAAAGCCCGGCTGATTTTCAGGAGGCTTTCCTGAAAACCGTGTTTAACTTTACCGGTGTGAATGATATCGAAGTGATTCGTGCTGAAGGAGTGAACATGGGCGAAGCGGTTAAAGCCCAAGCATTGCAAACTGCATTGCAGCAAGTTCAGGCCATTTAAAACCTAAAACCTTTTTTCAAAGGGTCAGCTACGGCTGACCTTTTTTATATGCTAAATCATGCTTAATCTCGGTCCAGACGATGGGCAAATTCTGCAAGATCGGTCAGCGCCTGTTTGGCTTCATCGAACCAGGCACTGAACATCTGGAAGTTGTGCCACATGCCGGTATAGAGTTTAAATTCGACCTCGACACCCGCCTGTTCCGCTTTTTCTTTAAAACGACTAGCATCATCCAGCAGAATTTCCTTGGAACCTACCTGAATATGAATCGGTGGCAAGCCGGCTAAATCGGCAAAAAAAGGAGAAACTTCCGGATCACCACGATCAATCGAACGCGGCACATAATATTCAATCCCGGTTTGAACCGTTTCCAGAGACAGCAGGGCATCATGCTTCTGGTTATAACGTAAAGATTCACTGGTCAACGTTAAATCCAGCAGTGGAGACAGCAGAATCAGACCGCTGACCTGTGGCAGACTTTCCTGCTGTATTTTGAGTGCCAGCGCCAAGGCCAGATTGGCACCGCAAGAATCGCCGGACAGAATAATATCTTTGGCCTGAACACCTTGATCCAGTAGCAGATTATAGACATCAAACAAGGCTTCCAACGCTTCTGGATAGGCAGATTCGGGTGATAGCGGATAATCGACATGCAGCACCTGCATCTGGGTTCGAGCCGCAATTTGAGTCATAAAGGCACGATGGGTATTTAAAGAACCTAAGTAAAATGCGCCGCCATGAATATGAAAAATCAGCTGGGTCGATTCCTGCTGCGGCTTAATTTCTTCCGCGCGCAGTCCGGCCAATCGAAGCGAGCGAATCTGTACCGTTTTATCCTGAGGGAAAAGTTTGCACATCTGTTCCAGAGCAATGCGCATTGAACTCGGTGGAAGACTGAATCTGCTCGGGGCACGAATGGCCGTTTTTAAAAAGCTTTCTGTAATTAATTGTTTCGTTAGCGGGCTTATCTTCATCTTCCTTCCATCTTTTTGTGCTTTTATTGATCGTGTAGATTATTTACCAACCATATTTACAAGGTTACACTAAATAGTCACACCTAAAAATTGAAAAATTGTTGTAACTTTTTAATACTACATGGGTCTATTTTCAGACTAAGGAAATGAAGAAAAATGAAAAAAATAGCGCTTACGTTAGGACTACTAGGCTTATCTGCACTGGCTAATGCCGCGGATCCTTTAAATGGCACGGTATGGAAAACCATTGATGATAAAACCAAGCAGCCTAAGGCCATTGTTAAATTCACTGAACAAAAGAACGGCACTTTGTCAGCTAGTATTCAGTCTGTGTTAACTCCAGGTGAAGAAAATGCCTGCAAAAAATGTGAAGGTCCATATCACAACAAATCTCTGAAAGGCTTGACCATTGTTAAAGGTTTGAAAAATGCTGGTGGTACGAGTTATGACAGCGGTTCGATCCTAGATCCGCAATCTGGTAAAACCTATAAGTTGAAAGGCCAGCTGGCAGACGGTGGCAAGAAACTTGAGCTACGTGGTTTCATCGGCGTAGCGGCATTGGGTCGTAACCAGACCTGGATTCGTGCCAACTAATTTATTTTAAGCAGATATACAAAAGCCTGACCAATGTCAGGCTTTTTTTATGAGTGTTATTCAATACATGATATTAGCGGGCTAAGCCACGATAAGCTGTTTCATCAAAACCGGCAATAAATCCTGTAGAGGTCGCCAAGATTGGACGTTTAATTAAACTGGTATGGGTAGTTAATGCATTAATTAATGCATCTTCACTCGACAGGGCGGTTAGTTGCTCTTCTTCACTAAGTTTACGCCAGGTGGTGCCTTTCTTGTTCAGGACCACATCCTGACCCAAGGCATCTAGCCAGGTTCTGATGGTTTCAGCATCGATGCCCTGTTTTTTATAATCATGAAATTCATAACTCAGACCTTGCTCAGTCAGCAGATCAAAGGCTTTTTTCATCGAACTGCAATTTTTAATTCCGTAAATTTTTAACATAGCTGCCCTCTAAAAAATTTAAATCATGAACTAGCTTAACCAAATTGGCAGCAGCAGACCATGCAAAAGCAAATGAAAAAAAAGAAAAAATTTTAAATAGCAGAAAAGTCATGTCATCAAAATGACATCAAGCAGCTTTAACATGAGCAGCAAGAAAAAGAACAATCTAAATAATAAGAAAAATAAAAATTTGGGAATGATAGAAATAGAAAACCCGCATTTAATCATCCTGATCATGCGGGTCTCAATCCAACGTCCAATGTCACATCCATGCAAAACAAGCTAAATCTATAGTCTGTTTTATTTTCGTCCTACGGCGTCCTGTCCTTATGTTGTCGTCCTGACATGTCCTTGTGCCGTAGCGCTATAATGCTATGTTATTACATTGAGATAAACCCAAAAAATACGTCATGTCATGTAAGAGATAAGCCTTAATTGAGTGAACAACTGTTCACTCAATTAAATAATCCAGATTATAGTTTGTAGTCGATAATCACGGGGGCATGGTCGCTAAACCATTGTTCTTTATAGACCCAGGCATTAATGGTGCGCTCTTTCCAGTCCGGAGAGCAGGCATGATAATCAATCCGCCAACCAACATTCTTGGCACGCGCCTGTCCACGGTTTGACCACCAGGAGTATAATTCGGCTTCTTTGCGGACTTCACGGAAAGTATCGACATAACCAAGCTCATCGTAGATATGATCTAGCCAGGCACGTTCGTGCGGTAAACAGCCCGAGGCTTTCTGGTTACCCGACCAGTTTTTAATATCGATACGTTTATGCACGATATTGTAGTCACCGCAGACAATCACCGATTTATTTTCATCGCGCCACTGTTTCAGGATTTTTGCATATTCTTCCAGAAAGTGATCTTTACGCGCTTGCGCTTCATCACCCGATGAACCCGAAGGCAGGTACAGGGAACAGATCTGTACAGTTTGTTCTAGACCCAAGTCAAATTCAGCGGCAATAAAACGGCCTTGTGAATCGGCCAGTTCAAAACCCAGGCCATCGGTCAGAGACACAAAAGGCAGACGGCTATAAATGGCCGTACCGGCATAACCCGGACGCTCGGCAGGAAACAGGTGCGTGTACCAGCCTTCAGGCTTGAATTTATCGGTCCACTGCGCATGCGTGATCCGGCTTTCCTGCATGCAAATCACGTCGGCATCCGACTGTTCCATCCATTCTAATAGACCTTTGGTGACAGATGAGCGTAAGCCGTTGACATTAATTGAAACGACGCGAAGAATTTTTTGATCACCTGGATAGCTACTCTTTGGTATCATGCGCAAGTCTTACCTTAATTAATGGATTTAGGAGCACCTCATGTCAACGCCAGCTCAGTTTAACCCACAAGCTTTTATCGAACTCGCATTATCACGCGGTGTGCTTAAATTTGGTGAGTTTACTTTAAAATCGGGACGTGTGAGTCCCTATTTTTTTAATGCGGGTCTGTTGAATGATGGTGAAGCCTTGACACTGCTGGCTTCTGGCTATGCTGCAAAACTGATTAAATGTGACCATGTTGAAGTGATTTTTGGACCTGCCTATAAAGGCATTCCTTTTGTGGCAGCAACTGCTGTGGCTCTGTCGCAAAATCATGGGGTAAGTGTGCCGTGGGGTTTTAATCGCAAGGAAGCCAAAGACCATGGCGAGGGTGGCGTATTGGTCGGTGCTTCTGTAGAAGGTAAAAAAGTCTGGATCATTGATGATGTGATTACCGCAGGCACAGCGATTCGTGAAGTCGTCACCATCCTGAAAAATGCCGGTGCGCAGATTGCGGGTGTGCTAGTTGCATTAGACCGTCAGGAAAAAGGTCAGGGCGAACTGTCTGCGATTCAGGAAGTGCAGCAAGAGCTTGAGATTCCTGTACATGCCTTAATTACCATGAAAGATTTAATGGACTATCTGGAAGCGAAAGGCGACCTAGCAGCTTTGGCGAAAATGGAAGATTACCGTGTTAAATATGGGATCTAAGCCTAGATTGGCATAGAAAAGGAAGCTTGAGCTTCCTTTTTTTGTAGATGTTCAATTTGCTAAACATTTGAAATTTATTATCTCTGTCTATTCTTGTAAGCATTGGCTTACATCAATTCCAGCACTTTGCGGCTGTTTTGAATAGTGGAAATTTCCTATGATAGCTTTAACAGGAACAGGAGGTTCCACACAAGAATAACAATAGATAAATACAAGGAAAGTAAGGTACGACAGGAGTTATACCAAGCGAACCCATACGGAAAGCCCCTGGCAGGATGCTAGGGGTTTTTCATTTTTATCTTTTATAAAGTCTAACTGAGCAGCAGTGATTCAGAAACATGATTCTTAAAAATTCACTTTTGATGAGCTAAACAGACAATCAGAAAACCTTTCACCAAAATTATGAATCTTCAGTGCTAAAAAAAGCACCTGAAGGTGCTTTTTCTTATTGCTGGGCTAAATTATAGCGCAACGATATTGATCGCATTTGGACCTTTTTGACCATCAACCACGCTAAAAGAAACGCGTTGACCTTCAAACAAAGTTTTGAAACCAGAACTGCTGATTTCTTTGAAATGAGCAAAAACGTCAGGACCTGATTCTTGTTGAATAAAACCAAAACCTTTAGTTTCGTTAAACCATTTTACTGTACCGGTAACTGTAGTAGACATAATATAACCTGTTAAATTTTAATAATTTTAGTCATGCAAATGACTATGGATAACTTGGAAAAACAACAAGAATTGAAATAAAGATCTGAAAAAACGGAGGATTATAAATAATACTGCGGCACTTAAAGAAGCTTAACTAAACAACGCTTTTTTCTAGTTAAAGACAGCATAGCCTAAATCAGAAAATATTCAAGTTTTTTATATTTATTATTTATTTTTCTTATAAAAGTGGCTCCATTCTTGTTTTTTAAAGAATTTCAAGCTGTTTACTTGAGCTTTATCGGTTGTATTTAAGCTTTAACCAAGCTAAACAATAAATACACGTTGTGTTTGTGTTACTTTATGTTAATCAAAATCGTTCAGTACCCAGCAAGATTTTACTAAGTCAGTGTATTTTATAACTTTGGGTAAATTAGTATTTGTAGTTTTAAGATAGTTATCGTCATTGTTTGTGTATAAAAATCCACCTATATTAAAATTCAATTGGAAAAATTAACTATAAGAATTTCTTGATTTTAATTTAAAACCAAATACGAGTGAGTCTCATGGATTACTGGAACAGTGTGTTACTTATATCCATCATCACCATGGTTGGACTGGCCATGATCATCCTGTTCGTCGGATGTAAAATGTGGAAGAACTTGGTGGTCACTTTACTGATTGCCACCTTGATTGGTTTTCTGATTGTATGTGCAATCAATTTTGTTTTTGGCGATCGTCTTCAATTTCTATGGGGTGCCCCTGAGACTGGTGATAGTAATTTTATGCTGGAAATGGGGCTGCTGAGCCTGTTAATTGGCGGTGTAAGTACCTTTATCATTATGTTAGGCACTTTGGTTGCTAAAAGTAACAGTGGAAATCAAGGCGATGAAGACTAGTTTTTCGCAAAATAACAAGTGTCTTAATGAGCGGGAAAGTACAGAAAAGCATTGCATGTACAGTTCATAGGCTTAAAAAATCTTTCTCAGTCAAATGTATAGTGCCATAGCGCTACGGGACATGAATGGCGTTTCACATCCCGTAGCTGCATAATTTTCTGTATCAAAAATTTAGAACATCATTCTTAGACCTGCACCATAGATCCAGTCTTTTTCTGAATCAGAACTTTGCTGCCAGGCTGTCTGTTGGTTGCCTTTGCTGTATTCATAACCGACTTCCAGATAAGGCATGAGCTTTTTGCTCAGTTCATAGCGTGTTTCCAGCCCCAAGGTTGCATGACTAAGGCCGGTTTTTTTCGCATTCGCTGCCTGATCATTCAGGATGACATCCAGTTCGACAAAGGGCTGCATAATCAGTTTCTGCGTCAATAACAGGTCACGCTCTGTTTCCAGTTTTAATCCGACAAAGTCATCTTCACCGACATAAACATGAGCATCCGTTTCGAAAAAGTAGGGGGCCAGGCCATGTAGCCCAAATACTGCATCGAAGCGCTCGTTCTGCTGTTGTGTAGCAGGCTCGGCTAAATTTTCCTGTCGATAGCGCACCCCGGTCTGCACATCCCAGAAATCGGAAATATTTCGGCTATACACCACTTTGGCATCATATTCGGCCTGATGCGATTCATGTTTGTCGGCTTCTAGCTTGAGGAAGATTTTATTTTCATCCGTGCCAATTCTGGCTTGGTTCTTGGACTTGAATGCCCCATTTCCCTCTGAACTATGCTGCCATTTCTGGTCCAGAATAATCTGGCTATAAATCTGTGCACCATGTTCTTTACGATGATCATGTTCGCTGGCAGAACTGACTGAATTTTGTGGTGTGCTCGGCGCATGCGGTTGATGTGATAACTTTGGTGGTGGTTGATAAGATGCAGCATCTACTGTTTCAGTATGCTGTGCGTGGTCATCAGTCATGTTTTGCATGGCATGATGTCCGCTATGATGCTGATGTTCATTATGACCCGTATGCTCGCTAGAAGCTGCCGCAAAAACACTCAGATTGCTTAGGGTAAGTGCACTGCTGAGCACTGACTTTACAAAAAGATTAGTGATGTGCATGGCTTGCTCCTTCAGCTGCTGCTGGTTTTGACGGCATTTTTTGTGAAGAAGGGTGAGATGCTTGATCATCATTCACATGCGCCACAATCAGCTTGTTCATCATGCCAGCACTCATGTGATAGAGCAGATGGCAGTGAATCGCCCATTCTCCCAGTTCATCTGCTGTGAGCAGGGTGGTCACCGTTTTCCCGGGCGGCACAATCACGGTGTGTTTATTTGGCATATTTGCAGCAGACTGACCATTTTCCAGCTGCATAAACATGCCATGCAAATGCATCGGATGGGCCATCATGCTGTCATTGATAAATTTCAGCCGGATCCGCTCGCCATATTTCACCTGAAGTGGCTCGGCATCACTGAATTTTTTACCATTCATGGTCCAGATATAGCGCTCCATAGTTCCACCCAGACGAATCACCAGTTCACGTTCTGCTGCGCGGGTATCAGGTTGTGGTGTCAGGGCTTTGAGGTCTTGATATTGCAAGGCTTTGTGCCCTGCAGGCGTAGACATATTGGCCCAGCCCTCAACCGGCTGATGAGGCTGATTGGTTCCGGACATGGCATTATGACTTGCATGCATGTCGTGCTGGGCATGCTGATCATGTTCACTTGTGACAGTCTGCGTGGTCTGACTGCTGTGTGCGTCATGCGACATGTCATGCTGTTCGCCATGTCCCATATCTTCCATGGTCAATAAGGCACGAGGGCGCGGTGTCGGTAATTGAACCGGGGCCGGGGTTTTGCTTGAATCAGTTGCCTGATGCAAACTGCCAATGGCAAAGCCTGAGCGGTCGATCGATTCCGCTTCAATCTGGTAATGCGCTGCAGTGGGTTCCACAATCACATCATAGGTTTCAGCAGTTCCAATCCGGAATTCATCTACAGCGACCGGCTGCACAGCTTGTCCATCGGCGCTGACCACGGTCATTTTCAGCTGGGGAATACGCACATCGAAAAACGACATGGCAGAAGCATTGATGAAACGCAGGCGGACTTTTTCATTGGGCTGGAAATGGCCACTCCAGTTTTGTTGCGGCGTTTTTCCATTGACCAGAAAGGTATAACCGGTAACATCGGACAGGTCGGTTTTCAGCATACGCATCTGGCTCCACATCTTGCGATCTGACCAGGTGGCCTTGAGACCGTCACGTTTCACCTGCTTAAATACATCGCCCACGGTTTCGCGCTGGTTCTGATAATATTCGGCCGATTTTTTTAAATTGTTCTGAATCTGCTGGCTGCCCTGTTCGTGAAAATCCGACAGCATCACCACATAATCCCGCTCGGTTTGTTCATGTGGAGGTAGTAATGTCTGTGCTTTGGGGCGAATCACCAATGCGCCATAGAGGCCATCCTGTTCCTGACCTTTGGAATGTGCGTGATACCAATAGGTGCCGTTTTGACGAACCTTGAAGCGATAAGTAAAAGACTGTTTCGGTTTGATCCCCTGAAAACCGTTAAATCCGGGCACACCATCCATCAGCCCGGGCAGGAGCAGGCCATGCCAGTGCAGCGAGGTATCCTGATTGTTCAGGTTGTTTTGTACATGAATGACTGCATCATCACCTTCTTCAAATTCCAGCAAGGGTGCAGGGAATTTTCCGTTTACAGTGATTCGCTTGACCGTCTTTCCGGTGAGATTGATCGGGCTTTCATCAATGACCAGATGATATTCTTTTACGGCGGCAAACAGGGCAGACGACGAGATGAGACCGAAGCCCAGACACAGGCTTTGACTGATTTTAAGCAACATAACTTAATCCTTAATGAATAAAAAAATTTAAAAATTCAGGATCAAGCTTTGGGTGGGCGTAAGATTTCCTGCCAGTAACCGGCAAGATGCTTGGCATGGTAAGCAGGGAGGAGGGTTTTTTCCGGATAACCGTGATCAGACACGCTTAACTCGGGCGCTACAATGGGCAGGCTGGTGATTAGGCTCTGGCAGGCCATAGTGCCACAATCCAGACAGTCTGATGACTGCTGGGTACTGTCACTGACACAATCCGGTTGTACCAGATTCTGATCTTGATGATGATCAGTCTCATCCAGAGAATGAGAGGCGGTCGGTTTTTTCATTTTCAGACAATGAGGATTCGTTTTTTCAGACGGCATAACCAGATGCATGGTGTTTGCAGATGCGACAGACACACTGCTCCAGCCTATGGCAAAAACCACAAGCATCACCAACCAGATCTGTTTGACGAGCCGTATGAGCAAAAGTACACCCTGAAAAAATGCGCTGCATGTTTGAGCAATAAAAGCATAAACGCAGTAACTCAAATTAGCAAATTCTGGACAAGATTATTTTTTAGGTCACCTACATATCACTTTCATAGGTTCAGGTTTCAGTTTCGCACTTTTCACATTTTTTACAGTCCAGCAGCATCCCGAGTTTTTCTTTGCGCCCTTGCTCGGTCATCACCCATGGGCGATTTTGCCATGGCGGGGTATGCCGCACATGCTGGCCATGTCCGCAGGCCAGTTCTGCAACCCAATGCTGTTCTTCATCCAGATGAAAACCGATAATGGCCTGTTGCATGGCAAACCTCCTATGAGTTCAATCTGCCTCAGTACTTATCTAAAAACCTATATAAAATAAGTCATGCAAAATCACCATAAACAAAAGAATCGACACAAGCTATACTCCTTGCCAAGTCATTTTTTGAAAAAGAGCAGAGACACATGCGCGTACTTGTTGTGATGGATCCCATTGAAAATGTAAACCTGAAGAAAGACTCGACCATGGCCATGCTGTGGGCAGCAGCACGTCGCGGGCATGAACTCGGTTATGCATTGCAGCAAGATTTATATATCGATCAGGGCAAGGCCTTTGGTCTGATCGCGCCGTTACAGGTATTTGAAGACTACGACCATTATTATGAACTTGGCGAAAAACAAAAAGAGTCGATCGCTGCTTATGACGTTGTCTTGATGCGTAAAGATCCGCCTTTTGATATGAATTTCGTCTATACCACTTATATTCTGGAGCAGGCAGAGCGCGAAGGGGCATGGATCATCAACAAACCGCAAAGCCTGCGTGACTGTAATGAAAAACTGTTCGCGACCCAGTTCCCGCATCTGCAAGTTCCGACCTTGGTGACTTCGCAGCAAAGCCTGATTCGTGAATTTCTCAAAGAACAGGTCGATGTGATTGTAAAACCTCTAGATGGTATGGGCGGCACCGGGATTTTCCGCCTGTATCAGGATGGCATCAACATCGGTTCAACCATTGAAATGCTGACCAATAATGGTACCCAGCCGATCATGGCGCAGCGTTATATTCCGGAAATTGTCGAAGGCGATAAACGCATCCTGATGATTAATGGCGAGCCAGTGCCGTATTGTCTGGCCCGTATTCCGCAAAATGGTGAAGTGCGCGGTAATCTGGCCGCGGGTGGTCTGGGCGAGGCGCGCCCACTGACTGAAACTGATAAGGCCATTGCAGCAAAAGTAGGGCCGTATCTCAGAGAGAAAGGTCTGGTCTTTGTGGGGCTGGATGTGATTGGAAATTATGTCACTGAAATTAATGTAACCAGTCCAACCTGTATCCGTGAAATTGATGCCCAGTTTGGTACTTCGATTGCGGATGATCTGTTTGCTGTGCTGGAAGCAGGTCAGGCCAATCAGGTTTAAAGGCAGCATTAGGTGAAAGAAGAGTCTGCTTGCAGGCTCTTTTTATCTTTTTATTTAGGGTAACGCTTAAATAAAAATGCCGTCATTACCATGCCCAGCATCGAAAGGCAGACAGTGATAATGGCAAGATTGGCCCAGTATTGGGTGGCAGATATCAGCGCAGCGCTCAGGGTCGGTATAAAAAACTGTGCGCAGGCTGAAATTTGTAAAACCACACCCACACTGGCCGCTGCTGCATAGGCACGTGGTGCATAGTGCAGGGTAATCGCAAAAACAGTGGTTGGGATCATCCCGCCAATCAGTGAAAACAGCAAGGCACTGACAACCTGCAATTCAAATGAGAGCCAGGCATTTGCAGCAAACACCAGACCACTGCTGCAGAGCATTGCTACAAATCCGGTACTCAATAAGGTGGGCGGTCTATAACCCTGTTGCAGCAACATGCCTGCGCCAAAAGTGCCCCCCAGATTGGCCAGCACGACTATCGAGACCAGCATCCCTGCGCGTTTTAAGTCCAGCCCCTGTTCGACATACAGCGTAGGCAGGAAGCCCGTGACAGTAATCCACTGACTGGTATAACAGGCAAAAATAATCGCCAGACAGATAATCGGTGGGTGGGTCAGGGTAATTTGAACAATCTGCCAGAATGAGGTGTTTTCCGTAGCTGGCTGAGAAGAGTCTGGCTGTGTTACCAAGACAGGTTCAATATTTAAATATTGTTTAATCATGCCAGCAATGACAAGGCACAGGCAGCCCAAAATGGCCCAGATCATTTGCCAGTCCAGATATTCAAGCAGGAGAGGAATCGTCAATACGGCCAGACTGACACCGATGCCCATATAGGAACTCCAGAGTCCCATCTTAAAATTCAGTGTTTCAGCGTGGCTGGTACGTTTTAAAATGGCTGGCGCACACAAGGAGATGGTTAAAAATCCGATTCCTTCCATAAAACGCAATACATATAAAGTGGCAGGCTGCGTAATCCAAAGCCCAGCAAGACTGCTCAACCCTAAAATGATTAAGGCCATGATCAGGCAGCGCTTTAATCCCATTTTTTCCGAGAAGGCGCCAATGCATAGCGCAAACAGCATTCCGGCAGCCTGCACCAACGCTAATGAAAAACCAGCCTGGGTAAAACTCAGGTTTAAATCCTGCTGCAATACAGGAATCACGGCCGAAAGTTTGCCGACATGGATCGCAGCCAGATAACCGGCCAAGATAATCCATACATCACGACATGAGATTTTTGACATCTATCCGAACTGAGTCCATTTAAAGCATCTGCTTGTACATCAAGCATCATTCATATATAGATATGAGTAGCATGAAACTTTTATAAAATTGATAGGATTTAAGCCTAAGATTATCGGCCAATGATAAGAGAGGAGGTGAACGGGAGAAAACGGAAGACCGCTGTAAATAAAGCGCTCTTCGTGGCAAAGTTATTGATAATATAATGAGAAAACTATTTAAAATTGATATGATATGTCACTTAAGTCGAAGGAAAAGTGCAGACCTTATAAATAAAACGAGTCTAAACTTGAAGTTTGCGTGAAAAAAACAATTAAAGCCTTGTTGAAATAAAGTAAATAAACTTTCATGGCCTGAGGTTTGTGATTACAATTGATTACTTAAATCAGATTTCCTGCTCCATTTTTTGAATTGAAGAATTAAACTGTGACCGAAGCTCAGCAAAAACAGCCTAAACATGTCATGATGATGGCCGCAGGTACAGGTGGACATGTGTTTCCAGCGTTAGCTGTTGCCAAAGATTTACAACAAAAAGGTATACAGGTTTCATGGTTGGCCACGCCCGTAGGCATGGAAAACCGCCTGTTAAAAAACCAGAATATTCCCATTTATCAGATTGATATTCAGGGTGTGCGTGGCAATGGTTTTGTGCGTAAAGCCTTGGCGCCTTTTAAAATTATGAAAGCCACCTTAAGTGCCATGAAATTCATGAAACAGCTTCAGGTCGATGCCGTGGCAGGCTTTGGCGGTTATGTGGCAGGGCCGGGTGGATTGGCCGCGCGTATCTTAGGCATTCCGGTGCTGATCCATGAACAGAATGCAGTTGCCGGTTTTACCAACACCCAATTGTCGCGTGTGGCAAAGACGGTGTGTCAGGCTTTTCCAAATACCTTTCCGGCCCAAGATAAAGTCGTGACTACGGGTAATCCGGTACGACAAGAAATTAGCGAAATTTTAAATCCATCCTGGCATTATCAGGAGCGTGACAAGGCAGGATTGCCCTTACGTATTCTGATCGTTGGTGGGTCTTTGGGGGCGCAAGCCTTAAATGAACGGGTTCCGGAAGCTTTAAAGCAACTCAATGTGCCATTAAGCGTCTATCATCAGTGTGGGCAAAACCATGCTGAGGCGACACGGGCACGTTATGAAAATGCACCAGCCAGTCTGCAAGTAGAAGTACAGCCTTTTATTGAAGATATGGCCAAAGCCTATTCTAATGCCGATCTGGTGATTTGCCGTGCCGGAGCTTTGACTGTAACTGAAATTGCCACTGCCGGCGTAGCTGCGATTTTTGTGCCGCTTCCAAGTGCGGTGGATGATCACCAGACGGCCAATGCCGGTTTCCTGGCCAATATCAATGCGGCAAAGATTTGCCCGCAGGCCACGATGACCCCGGAAAGTTTAACAACATTATTAGAGCCGATGCTGAATCGCCAACTGTTAATGGAAATGGCCGTGAAAGCACGCCGACAGGCTCAACCCGATGCGACTCAACATGTGGTCCGTTTAATTCAAGAATTGTAATCCGAGTAAACTATGTCTCCAACAACCCCAGCTGAACAAGCGAAAAAGTTAATCAAAGTGCCGGAAATGCGTCGTATCAAACACATTCATTTTGTGGGGATCGGTGGTGCAGGCATGTGTGGTATTGCAGAAGTGCTGAAAAACCAGGGCTATAAAGTTTCCGGTTCAGATATCAAGGCATCCAATACCACCGCACAGCTGGAAGCGAATGGCATTAAAGTCTATATCGGACATACTGCAAATAATATTAAGGGCGCCAACGTGATCGTGGTCTCTACCGCGATTGATAAAGAAAATCCGGAAATTAAAACCGCGATTGAAAACCGTATTCCTGTGGTTCGCCGTGCGGAAATGCTGGGTGAACTGATGCGTTACCGTCATGGTATTGCCGTTGCCGGTACGCATGGCAAGACCACGACCACCAGCCTGATCACCTGTATGCTGGCTGAAGAAAATATGGATCCAACCTATGTGATCGGTGGTTTGCTGAACCGTACCGGTATGAACGCAGCCTTGGGCGCCAGCCGTTATATCGTGGCCGAAGCCGATGAGTCAGATGCTTCTTTCCTGCACCTGGAACCGATGGCTGCTGTGGTGACCAATATTGATGCCGATCATATGGATACCTATGGCGGTAGCTTCGATGTCCTGAAAGATACCTTTATCCAGTTCCTGCAAAAACTGCCATTTTACGGCTTGGCCGTAGTCTGTGGTGATGATGCTAATATCCGTGAAATCATGCCGCGGATTGCACGTCCGTTACTGACTTATGGTTTTAATGAAGACAATGACATCCGCGCAGTAGATGTTGATCAGGATGGTATGCAAACCCACTTTACCGTATTGCGTAAAGAGCGTGAGCCATTGCGTGTAACGGTCAACCAGCCAGGTTTGCATAATGTGCTGAATGCCCTGGCCGCGATTGGTATAGCAACCGATGAAGGCGTGTCTGATGCTTCAATCTGCCGTGCACTGGAAGGTTTCAGTGGTGTGGGGCGTCGCTTTGAGGTTCAGGGTGAGTTTGCGATTGAGGGCGGTGACGTGAAACTGGTGGATGACTATGGCCATCATCCAAAAGAAGTCGAAGCGACGATTAAAGCTGCGCGTCAAAGTCATCCAGACCGTCGTTTGGTAATGATGTTCCAGCCACACCGTTATAGCCGTACCCGTGACTGTTTTGATGATTTTGTGGAAGTGCTTTCTACTGTAGACCAGTTATTGTTGCTGGATGTTTATCCTGCCGGTGAAAAACCGATTGTCGGGGCGGACAGCCGTACTTTGGCCCGCAGCATTCGTCTACGTGGCGAAGTCGAGCCGATTCTGGTCGATGCGGCGGACGGCAACCTGAATCAGATCATGAGAAAAGTATTGCAAGCAAATGACTTGTTATTAACCCAGGGCGCAGGTAATGTTGGAGCAATCTCAGTCGAGCTTGCGCAAAATCACTTATATATAAAATAGTCATCTTGCATGACTGAATTGAATTGACCAGATTGAAAAAAGTTTAAGGATATAAACGTGTCAAATGCTTCAAAATTCGGAAAAGTTGCCGTGTTGCTTGGTGGTAAATCTGCAGAGCGTGAGGTTTCTCTAGACAGTGGTACGGCGGTACTTGAGGCATTAGTGCGTTCAGGGATCAATGCGGAAGCGTTTGACCCGCAGGAGCGTAGTGTCACAGAATTGGTGAATTATGATCGTGCATTCATTGTATTGCATGGTCGTGGCGGGGAAGACGGCCAGATCCAGGGTGCACTGGAATGGTTAAACGTGCCGTATACCGGTACCGGTGTACAAGGTTCTGCCATCGGCATGGACAAGGTCAAGACCAAGCAGGTCTGGCAGGGTTCGGAATTGCCGACAGCACCGTATCGCATTGTCACCAAAGACTCTGATGCGACCGACATTGTTAATGCTTTAGGCTTGCCTTTCATCATTAAACCAGTGCATGAAGGTTCCAGTATCGGCATGAGCAAGGTCGAAAAAATTGAAGACTTTGCCGAAGCAATTGCCAAGGCAACTGAACATGATGCCGTGGTGATGGCAGAAAAATGGATTACCGGCCGTGAATACACCATTGTGGTTTTAAATGGTCAGGCGCTACCTGTGATTCGTCTTGAACCGCCTCAAGATGTTGCTTTCTACGATTATGAAGCGAAATATCAGCGTAATGATGTGCAATATGGCATTCCATGTGGTTTAACTGAAGCTGAAGAGCAGCAGTTAAAAGCCTTAAGTTTGCGCGCATTCCAGGCAGTCGGTGCCAGCGGTTGGGGTAGGATCGATGCTATGCAGGATGAACAGGGCAACTTCTGGTTGCTTGAAGTGAATACCGTACCGGGCATGACCAGTCATTCTCTGGTGCCAAAAGCGGCAGCTGCAGTCGGTTACAGTTTTGATGAGCTGTGTGTCGCAATTCTGGAACAGACCTTGACTGGTTCGGCACACTAAATATGGCTCAACTTCCTGTTTCCATGCGCCGTAAACGTGCTGCGATTACTTCAATTCACGACAAGCCGCCGACACGCAAAGAAAAGCTGACCAATTTTGGTGGCTGGTTATTGTTGTGTATTGCGGTATTGGTGCTGGCCTTTGGAATATTGGGTTTATATAAAGTCATGACCAATAGTGACGTGGCAGAGCTGGGCGTGGTAGGTACGCGCTCGGCTGCTGAACAGCGTCAGGTCATGCAATATGTGTCACCGATTGTGACCGAAAACTATTTTACTTCGGATCTGGAAGCGATCCGTGATCGTACCCTGGAATTGTCCTGGGTGGATCGGGTCGTGGTTTCCCGAGCCTGGCCAAATGGCATTCGGGTGCGAGTGATGCCGCATCATGCGATTGCGCGTTGGGGGACAGGGCGTTTACTAAGTGATAGTGGCGTGATTTTCACTGAAGTCACACCTAAGAATTATCAGGCATTACCGTTACTACATGGGCCGGCGAGCCATGCAGAAACCATGATGCGTCGTTATAATGAAATTAATCAGTTATTTTTGCCACAAGGCATTCGTCTAAAAGAATTATACCTCACCGAGCGAATGACCTGGTTTATGCAGTTTGATTCGGGTTTAAGAATAATTGTGGATAAAGATCAGACCATGAGCAAATTACAGCGCCTGAGTCATCTGTCTCAGAGCGATTTAAAGCCGGTCTGGTCTAAAATTTCGGCCATCGATCTGCGTTATCGCAATGGATTGTCGATACAGTGGAAAAATTCAATTCCGCCTAAAATTGTAAATGGACATTTTATTGTAACCATTGATGACACGGGCGTTGAGAATAAGGTAACAGTAAAGCCATAATGACCGGCTTTAAAAAATAGAGGCATTTAAAGCCATAAATCTAACAAACACGTAATGGTAGTAGTGAATAATGAGTGAAGCTGTTCCCTCGGTTGTGGCGATTGACATTGGGACACACAAAGTTTCAGTTTTGATTGGCAAGGTACACGCGCCAGACAATATCCAAGTGATTGGTATGGCCACCGCTCGTAACCGAGGCATGAGTAAAGGGAAAATTGTCAGTCTCGATAAAGTTATTACTGCAATTAAAAATGCCGTTCAAGAAGCAGAAGATATGGCGGAATGTCGTGTACATTCTGCTTGGGTCTCTATTCCAAGTGCCGAATTAAAAAGCTTTTATGCTTCAGGTCGTACCTCGATCGACAATAGCGAGCATGCGATTACCACCAGTGAAGTGGTGCGTGCACTGGAATTGGCCAAAGCCAGTCATTTGACTTCAGATCATTATCTGGTCAGTGCTGTGCCTCTGGGTTTTGAACTGGATGATTCACCGGAATGGGTGCTAAACCCGATTCGGATGTCGGCACATAGCATGACCGGGCATTATCATCTGATGATGCTGCCAATCAGTACCATGCAGAATATTGACCGTGCCCTGAAGGGGGCCAATATCGGCGTAGAAAAAATGGTGGTGTCGAGTCTGGCCACCGCTGAAGCCAGCCTGCTGAAAGACGAAAAAGAATATGGCGTGTGTCTGGTGGATATCGGTGCTGGCACGACCAATGTGGCGGTGTATGTGGATGGCCGTCTGGCCTTAACCCATACCTTCCAGCGTGGCGGTGAACATGTGACCCGTGATATTGCAGCAGTATTGCAAACCACGACCGAAGAAGCTGAACGTCTGAAATTGCTGTATGGCTGTGTCGACCTGAAAGTGGTCAAGCCGGACCATATGATTCAGTTCCAAGGAATTGACGGGCCACAAACCATCAGCCGGATCGAGCTGACTGAAATTATCATTGCACGGTATGAAGAAATTCTGGGTCTGGTACGTGATGAGTTAGTGAAAAATGGTGCCATCCAGGGCTTGTATCATGGTGTTGTATTAACCGGTGATGCTAGTCATATCGAAGGAATGGTGAGCTTTGTTCGCCGTACCATGGGAGTTTCGGCGCATTTAGGTAATCCGCCGACTCAGGTGTATGCAGATGAACAACATCAGGCTGCTTTACGTCGCTCGCAATATAGTACGGTGGCGGGCTTACTGATGTTTAGTCAGAGTGATACCCAGGACACGATTGTGGAACAGGATGATGTAGAGCGGTTGTCATTGGCTAAGCGGGTCAAAAGAGCCTTGTTTGGCTTTAATGACACCCTGAAATCAATCTTTTAAGTCGATTTTTATTGTAAATATTGTTGGGAAGATGTAGTTAATCGGGCTTGTACTTGACAAGTGAACGCATGAGCAGCATTCTTAAAAACAATTTTATTAAGATTAAGGCAGTATACGGGCTTAGTGACTGCCAATTATGAATTAGGAATTTTATAGGTCATGGCCTCATTTGAATTTTTCGAAGATGATCATAGCGATAGCAATGGTCAAGCCCGTTTCACTGTGTTTGGTGTAGGTGGTGCGGGTGGTAATGCTGTACAACATATGTTGCAGTCCGATATCCAGGGCGTAAAGTTTGTTTGTGCCAATACGGACAAGCAGGCATTGGATCGCATGGAAGCCGAATTTAAAATTCAGCTGGGCGAGCAAAGTACCCGTGGTCTGGGTGCAGGTGCAAATCCGCAAGTCGGCCAGACCGCAGCAGAAGAAAGCCGTGAACTGATTCGCCAACAGCTTGAAGGGACCGATATGGTCTTTGTAACTGCGGGTATGGGCGGTGGTACCGGTACCGGTGCAGCGCCAGTGGTTGCTGAAATTGCGAAAGAAATGGGTATTCTGACCGTTGGTGTCGTGACCACGCCATTTAACTTTGAAGGCAAACGCCGTCTACAGTCTGCTGAAAAAGGGATTGAAGCGCTAGAGCAGCATGTAGACTCATTAATCATCATTCCAAACCAGCGTCTATTGAAAGTCTTCCGTGATATTTCAATGAAAGATGCATATAAAAAAGCGGATGATGTGTTACTGAATGCAGTACGCAGTATTTTTGATTTGGTAGTCCGTCCTGGCCATATCAACCTTGACTTTGCTGACTTAAAAACAGCCATGAGCACTCGTGGTTATGCCATGATGGGTGTCGGTCTGGGTCGTGGTGAGAACCGTGCACGTCAGGCTGCTGAGCAGGCAATCCGTAGTCCATTACTCGACAACGTGACTATCATGAATGCCAAAGGTATTCTGATCAACGTGACCGGTGGCGATGATGTGACTTTCGGTGAAATTGAAGAAATTACCGATGTCGTGAACCAGATTGTCGATTTAGATGAAGGTCAGGTATTCTACGGTACCGTTTTTGATCCGGATGCGCGTGATGAAATCAGCGTGACTGTGATTGCAACAGGTCTAACCCGTCATGCAGCGGATTCAGTTGAACCGACCAAACGTACTAATGTACAGGCAACTCGTCCAGCAGCAGCTGCACAGGCTGTGGTGGAAGATGATGATGTACCGGCAATTCAGCGTCAGCAACATGAAACAGGTGCAGCAGCGAATCCAGCGGCAACTTCAGTTTCTAGCCCGCGCCCAACGCCAATGAGTATTCAGGATTATCTTAAGAATCAACAGCGTAAATAACATATAACATCATGTGTTTAGCTGGATTAGACAGGAAAGGTGGCTTTTAAGCCACCTTTTTGTTTTTTATCAATGGCCAAATATGCTAACGTATAGCGGTTTTATAGATGAACAGATGATAAAAGCATGTTGAAACAACGTACCCTGAAACGTGTCGTGAAAGCGAGCGGAATCGGTCTTCACAGTGGGCAAAAAGTCATGATTAACTTTGTGCCGCACCATGCCGATGGGGGAATTGTGTTTCGTCGTATTGACCTGAATCCGCCGGTGGACATTCCTGCCGATGCCATGCTGATTCAGGAAGCCTTTATGTGCTCGAATCTGGTTCAGGAAAATGCCAAAGTGGGCACCATTGAACATGTCATGAGTGCGATCGCTGGTCTGGGCATTGATAACCTGATTATCGAAGTCTCTGCCTCTGAAGTGCCGATTATGGACGGCAGCGCAGGTCCGTTTATTTACCTGTTAATGCAGGGTGGTTTGCAAGAGCTGGATGCTGCTAAAAAATTCGTCAAGATTATTAAACCGGTTGAAGCACTGATTGATGACAAACGTGCCATTTTTAGCCCACATGATGGCTTTCAGCTGAACTTCACCATCGATTTTGATCATCCTGCCTTTAAAAAAGAACATCAGTCCGCCAGTATCGATTTTTCTACTGAAACCTTCGTTTATGAAGTTAGTGAAGCGCGTACCTTTGGGTTTATGAAAGATCTGGATTATCTCAAAGCCAATAATCTGGCGCTGGGTGCCAGCCTGGAAAATGCCATTGGTGTAGATGAAACCGGGGTCGTCAATGAAGAAGGTTTGCGTTTCTCGGACGAATTTGTACGTCATAAAATTCTGGATGCCGTCGGTGATTTATACCTGCTCGGACATCAGATTATTGCCAAATTTGATGGTTACAAATCTGGACATGCTTTGAATAATCAACTTTTACGCAATGTGAAAAGTGATCCAAGCTGCTATGAAATTGTAACATTTGATGACGAAGCCAATTGTCCAATCATGTATGTGAATGTGACATAAGTCATTGTGTTTGTGTCTTTATGTTTTTTTATTGCTTTAATACTGTGATACACATCACATAATGTTTGCTTTTTAATTTATTACATTTGATTGCGATGTTACTTTTTATTGCTTGCCAAACGTAGTAAAGCTTGGCTAAGCTTAGGGTCGCTTATAAAGTCAGCAGCACTACGAAGTAATTCCTGTGTTTCTGCATTTAAGGCTCTTTCAGGTGTTGCTGAAACAGGTGGCGTTTGCGAAGGATTCCGCAGACAAACTTGAAGTTTAGTGAGATCTGTTAATTCATTTATTTGAGAGAGTTGTGAAATGTATTGCTTTTGAAGATAGGCCAATTGACTGATCATGGCCTGGTTTTCACCGGTAATCGTTAACACACCATTTTGATAGCAGACAACTTGCCAGCGTTCCGGTTGGGGCAATAGCGGTTGTACGAGTTTCGTAAGTTTCTGCCAGGCAGCGACTTGTGATGAGAGAAACGAAAAGTTTCCTGTTTTTATCTGTTTTCTTGTTTGTTGAAAAACGTTGACAGGTTCCGACATACATAATTCCTACATATTTATGTCTTAATCTTATGCGCTTCTTTTAGTGGATATCAAGGATAGAGATCTTCAAGGAACTCGATTAAAGCAGTTTAGAGAGGTTTTTTATGCATATGCGACGTATTTTGTTGGCATTTTCTTTATCAGTTTCAGCGGCTTCGGTTGCGTTCGCAGATTTAGTCAATCTAAATCAAGAAAATGGTTCAACAGATCGTATCGAGCAATTGACGCGTACTCTGGCACAGGGTGCATATACTCATCCAGATGATATCGATATTCCAGCACAGACTAAATTGAATGTTCAACTTCGTGAGAAACCAGTTGAACTGAACAATCGAACGCTTGCTCAGAAGTATGCCAATACTTCATCCAATAAAGCGGCAGCAAACAGTGCTTATTCTTGGCTAATTTCTCATCCTTTACCTAATTCTCGCGTAAGTTCAAATTACGGTGGCCGTACCATGAGTGGCCGTGCTGAAAATCATTCAGGCCTTGATCTTGCAGCGCCAAGTGGTACACCAATCTATGCAACAGGTCCAGGGATTGTGACCAAATCAGGTTGGGGCACAGGTTATGGTCAATACGTTGAAATCAATCATGGCAATGGCTATTTAACACGCTATGCCCATGCTTCACGTCTTATTGCACGTGTGGGAGAGCAGGTGCAAGCAGGTGATCATATTGCCAACGTTGGCTGTACTGGTCGCTGTACCGGTCCACACTTACATTATGAAGTAGTAAAAGACGGTCAACGTAAAAACCCATCTACTTATTTGGCCATGTTACCTTAAGTATAAACCTGAATAACAAGAAGCATCTCTATACATAAAAACCTCCAATAAGCATTTTAAAGCGTTTAAACTGCAGGCTCTTCAAGTCAACTTGAAGGGCTTTTTGTTTTATCACTTTTAAGTTAAGTCTCATATTATCACCAACTATTATAATGATTGTATAATAAATCGCCTTTATTGACTATTTTTTGTTATGTAGTGTAATTATACGTCACCCATCATTTAGTTCCTAAATAGTACTGCTAAATCGCATTCAGCTGAGGCCATACCTGCTGAGGTCTCAAATATGGTACATATAAGAGATTAGATTAGGCTTTTAGGAACTGTAGATTATGGCGTTTTATGGCGATACAGACGCGCAAGAAACCCAAGAATGGCAAGATGCATTTGACTCTGTTTTGCAGCACATGGGCACTGAGCGTGCAGCATTTTTGTTAGAAAAACTTTATCAACGCGCAATTGCAAAGCATGTTCCTATTCAGCGTTTAAATACTCCCTACTTAAATACGATTTCTGTTGAAGAACAACCTGCAATGCCGGGTGACCAGGACATGGAGCGTCGTATTCGCGCGCTGATCCGCTGGAATGCCTTGGCAATGGTATTACGCGCAAATAAAACCGGTGATGATCTCGGTGGTCACCTGGCGAGTTTTGCTTCTTCTGCAACCCTTTATGATGTGGGCTTTAACCACTTCTTCCGTGCCAACAGCGATAGCTTCGGCGGCGACATGATCTATTACCAAGGTCACTGTGCACCAGGTATTTACGCGCGTTCATTTTTAGAAGGTCGTTTGACTGAAGAGCATCTAAATAATTTCCGTCGTGAAGTCGGTGGTAAAGGTCTGCCATCTTATCCGCATCCTTATTTGATGCCGGACTACTGGCAGTTCCCAACCGTATCGATGGGTCTGGGTCCAATCATGTCGATTTATCAGGCACATATTCAAAAGTACCTCATGAACCGTGGCCTGATCAAAGAAGAAGATCGTAAGGTTTGGGCGTATTTGGGCGATGGCGAGATGGATGAGCCGGAAAGCCTGGGTGCAATTTCTCTGGCAGGTCGCGAAAAGCTCGACAACCTGATTTGGGTAGTAAACTGTAACTTACAACGTCTGGATGGTCCGGTACGTGGTAATGGCAAGATTATTCAGGAACTTGAGTCACTATTCCGCGGCGCAGGCTGGCGTGTGATTAAAGTCGTGTGGGGCCGTCATTGGGATCCACTACTGGATAAAGATAAATCCGGCGCACTGAAAGCAGTGATGGAAGAAGCTGTCGATGGCGATTTTCAGCGTTACCAGGTAAAAGGTGGTGCTTACGCGCGTGAAAAGTTCTTCGGCAAATATCCAGAAGCAGCTGAGTTGGTTAAAGATTTAAGCGATGAAGATATTGATAATCTGAACCGCGGTGGTCACGACCCGTACAAAGTCTTTGCTGCTTATGCCGAAGCATGTACGGCCAAAGGTCAGCCGACCGTGATTCTGGCGAAAACCGTGAAAGGTTATGGTTTGTCCGAGGAAATCGAAGCAGTCAACAAAACTCACCAAATCAAGAAGATGCAAATCAATTCTTTGAAATACGTGCGTGACCGTTTCAATCTTCCTTTCACTGATGAACAGCTTGAAGAAGTACCATTCTACCGTCCAAGCGAAAATTCGCCTGAATTGAAATATATGAAGGCACGTCGTGAAGCATTGGGTGGTTATCTGCCTGCACGTCGTAAGGAAAGCGAACAGCTGGCGATTCCTGGACTTTCAGTATTTGATTCGGTCTTGGCCGGTTCAAATGGTAAAGAACAATCGACCACGATGGTAATGGTACGTTTAATCTCTGCACTTCTTAAAGAGAAAGCGATTAAAGACCGTGTTGTTCCAATCGTGCCTGATGAAGCACGTACTTTCGGTCTGGAAGGCATGTTCCGTCAGCTCGGTATTTATGCCGCGCATGGCCAGAAATATACTCCGGAAGACCAAGAACAGTTGATGCATTACCGTGAAGCTAAAGACGGTCACATGTTGCAGGAAGGGATTAACGAAGCCGGTGCGATGAGTGCATGGGCAGCGTTGGCGACCAGTTATTCAACCAATAACTTGCCAATGATTCCGATGTACATGTACTACTCGATGTTTGGTTTCCAGCGTATTGGTGATATTGCATGGGCAGCCGGCGATGCACAGGCACAAGGCTTCTTGCTGGGTGCAACTGCGGGCCGTACTACACTGAACGGTGAAGGCTTGCAGCATCAGGATGGTCATTCACACATCTTGGCCAATACCATTCCAAACTGTGTTTCTTATGACCCATGTTTTGGTTATGAACTAGCGGTGATCGTGCATGACGGTTTACAACGTATGTATGTGAACCAGGAACGTGTGTTCTATTACCTGACTGTGATGAACGAAAACTACGAGCATCCGGAAATGCCAAAAGGTGTTGAAGAAGGCATCAAGCGTGGTATGTACTTGCTTGAAGAAGATGAAAAAGCCACTGTTCAGTTACTGGGTTCAGGTGTGATTCTACGTGAAGTGATCAAGGCGGCGAAGATTCTTCGTGAGGAATATCAAATTCATTCAAATGTCTACAGCGTAACCAGCTTCAATGAACTGGCACGTGACGGTATGGCATGTGAAGAATACAACCGCTTACATCCGCTTACTGAAGATGTAAAAGAAGCATGGGTCTCGAAACAGCTCCGCGGTACTGAAGGGATCGTGGTATCTGCAACCGATCACATGCGTGCTTATAGCGAACAGATCCGTGCTTATCTTCCAGATGGCCGTCCATTCGTAGCATTGGGTACTGACGGTTATGGCCGTTCAGATACACGTGCCAACTTGCGTAGTTACTTCGGTGTCGATGCTGCCCATATTGTGGTCGCAACTTTGAAAAAACTGGCAGATGAAGGTGAAGTTGATGCGCGCCTGGTAAAAGATGCGATCTCGACGTTTGAGCTTGATACAGATCGCCCAGTAGCTTGGGCACCTCAAGAAACCCCATCTGTACATGCTGTTGCTGACTACAAAGAGGAGAACTAAGCATGCAAATTACGACTCCTGATATTGGTGTAGATAAGGCAACAGTGGCCGAAATTCTGGTCAAAGTCGGTGATACGATCGCGATCGATGACAGCATTGTGTTACTTGAATCTGATAAAGCCTCTGTTGAAGTGCCTAGCACTTCAGCAGGCGTGATAAAAAGCATTCTGGTGAGCCAGGGTGATGAAGTCGCTGAAGGCGCGGTACTGATTGAACTGCAAGCCGAAGATGGCAACACGGATGTGGTAGAGCCACAGCAAGCAGATGCATCTGAAAAAACTTCAGAAAATACTCCGACTTCATTGCCGGATCAGGAAATCATGCAGGAACTGGCTTCGCATCAGCCTAAAGCTTCTGCTGCTCCTGAGGCACAAGCGAGCTCACAGGTGGTTGATGTTCAAATCCCCGATATTGGTGTAGAAAAAGCCACTGTCGGTGAAATTCTGGTTTCTGTCGGTGATGAAATCGAAGTGGATCAAAGCATCGTGGTGGTGGAATCAGACAAGGCGACTGTTGAAGTGCCAAGTACGGTTTCCGGCACGGTGGAATCCATAGAGATTAAAGAAGGCGATACCATTAAAGAAGGTGTGGTCATTCTGAAAGTGAAAACGGCTGTTTCGGCAGCGTCAGCACAAACAGAAGCACCTCAAGCACCAGTTGCTCAAGCGGCAACCCAAGAGAAAGCAGTTGAAGCGCCACAAACGCCAGCAGCACCTGCAGGTGATGTTGAAGTGAAGGTGCCTGATCTAGGTGTAGACAAGGCGGCTGTGGCTGAAATTCTGGTTCAGGTCGGTGATACGGTTGAAAAAGACCAAAGCATCATCGTGGTGGAATCAGACAAGGCGACTGTTGAAGTGCCAAGCACTACAGCCGGCGTGATTAAAGCCATTCATGTGGAACTGGGTCAAAATGTCTCTCAAGGCATTGCACTGGTAACAATTGAAGCTGAAGCGCAAGCAGCTGCTGTACCTGTTGCAGCCAAAGCAGAAGAACCTAAAGCGCCTGCTGCAAAAGCAGCATCGGCACCTGCTGCATCTTCTACTCAAACAGTCGCGACGTCGGATAATGCCGATAAGCTGACCAAAGAGCAGAGTGTGGCTAACTCGAAAGTCTATGCCGGTCCTGCTGTGCGTAAACTGGCACGTGAACTGGGCGTCGTGTTGGCAGATGTCAAAGCATCTGGCCCACATGCGCGCGTCATGAAAGAAGACCTGAAAGCCTATGTCAAAACGCGTCTTACTACGCCACAGGCGGCTCCTGTAGCCGCTGCTGCTCAAGTCGCAGGTCTACCAAAACTGCCAGACTTTAGCGCTTTTGGTGGTGTGGAAGAGAAAGCCTTGACGCGTTTGCAACAAGTGTCTATTCCACAGTTGTCGCTGAATAATTTCATTCCGCAAGTGACCCAGTTTGATGCAGCAGATATTACTGAACTCGAAGCATGGCGTAATGAACTGAAAGGCAACTTCAAGAAAGAAGGCCTGAGCCTGACCATTATGGCATTCATCATCAAAGCAGTTGCGCACTTGTTAAAAGAAGAGCGTGAATTTGCTGGTCACTTGGCCGATGATGGTAAGTCAGTCTTGCTACGTAACGAGATCCATATGGGTATCGCGGTCGCAACGCCAGATGGTTTGACCGTGCCTGTACTGCGTCATCCCGATCAGAAGTCCATTAAACAGATTGCCACTGAGCTGGGAACCCTGGGTCAAAAAGCGCGTGACAAGAAATTGTCACCGAAAGACCTGCAAGGTGCGAACTTTACCATCACCAGCCTGGGCTCAATTGGTGGTACAGCATTTACGCCATTGGTGAACTGGCCGCAAGTGGCGATTCTGGGTATTTCTCCTGCCACCATGCAACCAGTATGGAATGGTGAAGGCTTTGATCCACGCTTGATGCTGCCGCTTTCATTGTCCTACGATCATCGTGTGATCAATGGTGCAGATGCTGCTCGTTTCACCAACAAGCTGACCAAGCTGCTTAAAGATATTCGTACGCTGTTAATCTAAATTAAATTCGATTCACTTTCTTTTCTCTTGCGCTTCATTGAAAAATATTTCAATTGAAGCTCAGGAAGAAATACAAAGAAGGTATAAATAAAAACCCTGCTTCGGCAGGGTTTTTTCTTGCTGCATTGAAAAATAATCTATTTGATTCTATACTTGGCGCACTTCATTGGGGAGTAGCCGCCTTTTGCGCAAAGCAGAAGGGTGATGGTCAACATATTTGCTCAACCGAGCATGGTCATCATAGCAAAGAACCAAGTCAGCTTTTCCAAGCTTTCTTTTGTTGGCAAGACCTTTGATTTACCACTCTGCAGATTTTGGCTAGCAGGAGCGGTGAGTCATTGGTATTGGATGCTAGCCAGAGAAAGACCTCATGTATGAATTCTTACTGTCGACTGCAATCGTAGCACTGGCTGAAATGGGTGATAAAACCCAACTGCTGGCATTGCTGCTTGCCGCACGTTTTCGTAAACCTGTTCCTATTTTAGTTGCCATTTTATTGGCGACGCTGATTAACCACGGCCTTTCTGCAGTATTGGGACAATGGGTGACCAGGGTGATCGGGCCGGAGGTGCTACTGTGGATCGTCTCGATTGGCTTTATCGCAATGGCTGTCTGGATGCTGATTCCGGATGAACTCGGGGATGAAAATGCCAGTATCAATAAATGGCAAAAATTCGGGGTATTTGGTGCGACCTTTATTCTGTTCTTTCTGGCAGAAATTGGTGACAAAACTCAGATTGCTACGGTCGCATTAGCAGCACGTTTCGATAGCGTATTCTGGGTGATGCTTGGGACCACTTTGGGCATGATGCTGGCCAATGCACCTGCAGTATTTTTGGGAGATAAGCTGGCGAATAGACTCCCGATCAGCCTGATTCATAAAATTGGGGCGGCGATTTTCCTGGTGATTGGTGTTGCAACACTGGCTCAACATTATTTCTTTTAAATCATAAAATAATAAATTACATGAATCCTGAGCTAAAAACTCAGGATTTTTTATGGTTAAAATTATCTCAAAACCTTGATAAATAGTGTGATACGGCTAGCTTTATTGATTGTAATTTTGATTAATTCCTTATATTTTATAGGGGTATAAAAGCGTTATTTTTATTATAAATTGGGGAATTTACATGGCTTTTGAACGCACCACATCGCAGGTTCTGTTTGATAACGGGACACATAAGTGCATCAGTTTTACCAGTCTGGTCAAAGGTGAAGGCGTTCAGGCAAACCAGTTTCTGATCATTGATCATGAGCGTGCAGCGGTACTTGATCCGGGTGGCGATTTAACCTATGTGCCGCTGACCATGGAGCTGAATAAATACACCCGTTTGACTAATCTGGATTATGTCATGGCCTCGCACCAGGACCCGGATATCATCACCTCGATGCCGCGCTGGCTGGTCTATACGGAGGCCAAAGTGGTGGCATCAAAGCTGTGGGCGCGCTTCTTGCCGCACTTAAACTCGGCCTTTATGAGTGACCGGATGAAAGGTAACTGGTTGGACCGCTTGGTAGAACTTCCTGATCACGGTCAGATCGTTCCGTTGGGTCAATCACACATTGTGGCGGTGCCGGCGCATTTCCTGCATTCGGTGGGGAATTTCCAGTTTTATGATCCGATTGCCAAAATCCTGTTTTCCGGCGATATGGGCGCATCCATGGTCGAAGATGCAGCCAAGCCACTGGAAAACTTTGCTGCGCATATTCCAAAAATGAAAAGCTTCCATCAACGCTATATGTGCAATAACAAGGTGATTCGCCTTTGGGTGAAAATGGTACGCAGCATGGAAATCGAGATGATTGTGCCGCAACATGGCACGCCATTTATCGGTAAAGAGCAGATTAATCAGTTTCTGGACTGGATTGAAACGCTGGAATGCGGCACTGACCTGATGGATGAAACGGTTTTTACTTGTCCTGAATAGTTCACACAAAAAATAATTTTTTTCTTGTGTGGAAAAACAACATTTTTTATATTTCTTCTCCAAAAAACTTTTTTTGATAATGAGAACTTATAAGAAATGTTGTCTCAAGTTCCAAAACCGGATGCGTGTTTAAGCTGCGGGGCGTGCTGCGCCTATTTCAGGGTTTCGTTCTATTGGGCTGAAGGTATTCATATGCCTGAGCACTATACCGAACCTGTGACAGCAGTCTATTCATGTATGGCTGGAACCAATCAAAAAAATCCACGCTGTATCGCACTTGATGGCACCATCGGCCAGCAGGTGAGCTGCGGCATGTATGAGCAGCGCAGTTCATCCTGCAAAGAAGTGCAGATTGCCGATGAGCAATGCAATAAGGCACGTATTGCACACAATATGTTGCCCTTTGTCCAGATTGAAACTGATGAAGCCGACAATGATGACAGTTTTGAATATGTCAGCTAAATCCATCCAAAGCAGAGCTTAGGCTCTGCTTTTCACTTCATTAAAATGATCGGGGTATATTTTAAAATAGGGAACTTCATGATCGGACGTATTATTGATACTGTTTTAGCACCCACATAGATCTGCGTGTACGAAGCTTGAATAAAAAAATAATTTTGCAATTGCAATGAAATTTAAGCCGATATTTGTTTATAATAGTGCACGGAAATTACCAGTGAGACTGTTATGTTGACCATCGTTCAAGACGCGTTAACCTTCGATGATGTCCTATTACTCCCTGCCTATTCTACTGTTCTTCCAAAAGATGTCTCCCTAAAGACACGTTTAACTCGTGGCATTAACCTGAATATTCCTCTTGTGTCTGCAGCAATGGATACGGTGACTGAGTCCCGTATGGCAATTGCAATGGCGCAAAATGGTGGTATCGGTATTTTGCACAAGAACATGGATATCGCGGTTCAGGCTGCAGAAGTGCGCCGTGTGAAAAAATTCGAAGCGGGTATGGTCAAAGACCCGATTACAGTCACTCCTGAAACCACAGTACGTGAACTGATTGCGTTGACTCAAGCCAATAATATCAGTGGTGTGCCTGTTGTGAAAGACGGCAAAGTGGTGGGTATCGTGACAGGTCGTGATACACGCTTTGAAACCAATCTTGAGCAGCCAGTCAGCAATATCATGACTGGTCAGGATCGTCTGGTGACAGTTCGTGAAGGCGAATCGAAAGAAAATATCCAAGCTTTATTGCAACAGCACCGTATTGAAAAAGTATTGGTGGTCAACGATCAGCAAGAGCTGAAAGGCTTAATTACGGTAACCGATTTCCGTAAAGCTGAATTGTATCCAAACAGCTGTAAAGATGATCTAGGTCGTCTGCGTGTTGGTGCTGCGGTTGGTACTGGTGCAGAAACGCCAAGCCGCGTAGAAGCCTTGGTTGATGCAGGTGTGGACGTGATTGTAGTCGATACTGCACATGGCCATTCTGCAGGTGTGATCGAGCGTGTACGTTGGGTTAAGGCCAATTATCCACAAGTTCAGGTGATTGGCGGTAACATCGCGACAGGTGATGCTGCGCTGGCGTTACTTGATGCAGGTGCGGATGCCGTTAAAGTTGGTATTGGTCCTGGTTCAATCTGTACCACGCGTATTGTGGCGGGTATTGGTATGCCACAGATCTCTGCGATTGATTCTGTTGCCAATGCGCTGAAAGATCAGATTCCTTTGATCGCAGATGGCGGTATTCGTTTCTCTGGCGATATGGCCAAAGCGATTGGTGCGGGCGCAAGCACGATTATGGTTGGTTCATTGATGGCCGGTACTGAAGAAGCACCAGGCGAAGTTGAATTCTTCCAGGGCCGTTACTACAAGGCTTATCGCGGTATGGGTTCATTGGGCGCGATGGCGGGTGCGACAGGTTCTGCTGACCGTTACTTCCAGGACTCCAAGGCCGGTGCCGAGAAGCTGGTTCCTGAAGGTATTGAAGGTCGTGTACCGTACAAAGGCCCAATGGGTAATATCGTACATCAGATGATGGGCGGCCTACGTTCTTCAATGGGTTATACCGGTTCTGCGACGATTGAAGACCTGCGTCAGAATGCCAAGTTTGTGAAAATCACTTCTGCCGGTATGTCTGAGTCGCATGTACATGATGTGACCATTACCAAAGAAGCACCAAACTATCGCGTAGGTTAATTTCCTGTGATTTAAAATTTTAAAAAGCCGTCATGCAAATGACGGCTTTTTTATTTTGGTGTAAAGTGTGACTCAAGGAAAAAAATGGGTGATATCAATCATCCGCTAAGAAGTGAGATAAAGATGAGTTATTTTGGTACGGATGGTATTCGTGGAAAGTTTGGCGAATTGCCGATTACCCCTGAGTTTGCCCTGAAACTGGGATTTGCGGCTGGTAAAGTTTTAAAACGTCATAGTAAAAAATCCAAACCATTGGTGGTTCTGGGTAAAGATACCCGTTTGTCTGGTTATATCCTGGAAGCTGCCTTACAGGCAGGTTTAAATGCCGCTGGCGTTTATGTTCACCTTTTAGGTCCACTACCGACACCGGCGATTGCTCACTTGACCCGTGCCTTACATGCCAGCTTGGGTATTGTCATTTCCGCTTCGCATAACCCGTATTTTGATAACGGCATTAAGTTCTTCTCTGCGGAAGGTAAAAAATTGCCAGATGCTTTACAAGACGAAATTAATCAGGAACTTGAAAAAGATTTTGTGATTGAAGATACGGCGAATCTGGGTAAAAGTATCCGGGTTAAAGATGCTAATGGTCGCTATATTGAATTCTGTAAATCGACGTTCCCGTATCATCTGGATCTGAATGAACTCACCATTGTGGTGGATTGTGCCAATGGTGCAGCCTATAACGTGGGACCTGCAGTGTTCCGTGAACTGGGCGCACGTGTGATTGCGATTCACAATGAGCCGAGCGGTTTAAATATTAATGAGGGCTGTGGTTCAACGCATCCGGAAAGCTTGCAACAAGCCGTGATTCAACATCAAGCGGATTTGGGTATTGCCTTTGATGGGGATGCTGACCGTGTGGTTCTCGTAGATAAAGCCGGTAATCTGATTGATGGCGACCATATTCTTTATATTCTTGCGACTCAAAGCTCGAAAAAACCGGCAGGTATCGTCGGTACCTTAATGAGCAATATGGCGCTGGAACTGGCGCTGGAAAAAGCACAAGTGCCGTTATTACGTGCCAAAGTCGGCGACCGTTATGTATTGCAAGGTCTGGAAGAAAATGGCTGGGTAATTGGCGGTGAGCCTTCTGGTCATATTCTGACTTTAGACAAGAGCACCACAGGCGACGCCATTATTGCAGCCCTGCAAGTTTTAACCGTGATGGTTGAGCAGAAAAAAGCTCTGCATGAACTTGTGGCTGACTTTAAACTGTTGCCAAATGTCCTGGTCAATGTACGTTTAAATGCCATGTTTGATCCTTATTCAGTGCCTGCACTGGCAGCTGAATTTGAAAAAGCCGAACAGCAGCTTAAAGGTCGTGGCCGTTTATTGATTCGTAAATCTGGCACAGAACCTGTCATTCGTGTGATGGTCGAAGGCGATGATCTGGCTGAAGTCACCACACTTGCAAACAGCCTGGCAGATGCTGTGCGTGCCAATGCCGCTTAACAGGAACATAGATAATGAGTGATCTGATCAAGGATCTGAGTGAACTACGCCTGAATTATGAAAAAGGCGAGTTACAGGAACAGCAAGTCAATCCGAATCCACATATGCAGTTCCTGCAATGGTTTAACCATGCACTGGAAGCAAAATTGCATGAACCCTATGCCATGTCGTTGGCAACAGCCAATGCACAAGGCCGTCCGCATGTGCGTACGGTATTGCTGCGTGGAGCGACTGACGCAGGGTATGATTTTTATACCAACTATGATAGTCAAAAAGGTCTGGATCTGGCTAAAAATCCTTATGCCGAACTGTTGTTCTACTGGCAGGATCAGGAACGTCAGATTCGTATTTCGGGTCGTGTAAAGAAAATATCGGAAGAAGAATCGACCGACTATTATCATAAACGTCCACGCGAAAGCCAGATTGCCGCGCATATCAGTACCCCGCAAAGTGGCATCGTGGCTAGTCGTGAGGAATTGCAGCAACGTTTTTGGGATTTGCATACCCAGGTTGCCAATCAGCAACAGCTGGACAAGCCGGTATTCTGGGGCGGTTATCGTCTCGAACCCGATTATTATGAATTCTGGCAGGGTCGTCCGAACCGTTTGCATGACCGTTTAAGTTATCGCAAAACCGATGCCGGCTGGACTTTAGAGCGCTTAATGCCATAACCATGCAAAAACTGGAAATCAAACAACGTCCATTGCTGACACGCCCTGAAAATTTACCGGGCGTCCCTGCATTTGTGGCCGAGATTCTGGCTCGTCGTGGGGTGGAATCCGAGCAGGAACTTGAGCTCAAGCTGAAGCATTTGCTGGCACCGACCATGAAAGGCTTGCCTGAAGCCATTCAATTGATGGATCAGGCGATTGATCATGGCCAGAAAATCGTGATTGTCGGCGATTATGATGCCGATGGCGCGACCAGTACTGCACTCATGGTGCTGGCACTGCGTGATATGGGCGCCAATGTTGAATATCTGGTACCAGACCGTTTTAAATATGGGTATGGATTGACGCCCGCAATTGCAGATCTGGCCTTTGTCAATTTCACGCCTGATTTACTGATTACCGTGGACAATGGCATTTCCAGCCATGACGGAGTAAAACAGGCGCAGGATCATGGCATGCAGGTGATCATTACTGATCACCATCTGACGACCAAGCCGACACCAAAAGCCGAAGCCGTGGTCAATCCCAATCAGCTCGGTTGCGACTTTCCAAGCAAAGCACTGGCTGGGGTCGGGGTGGCTTTTTATATACTGGCCAATCTGTCTACCCATCGCAAGAAACTTGGAAAATCCTCTACGGTAATTACCAATTATCTTGATCTGGTGGCACTCGGTACTTATGCCGATGTCGCGAGTCTGGACTATAACAACCGGATTCTGGTCGATGCAGGGTTGAAACGGATCCAGCAAGGGTTATGCCGAGCAGGAATCAGTGCGCTACTTGATATTGCAAAGCGTGATCCTGCTGGTCTGAAAGCTCAAGATTTGGGCTTTGTTTTAGGCCCACGGATTAACGCGGCTGGACGCATGGAAACCATGGATATCGGGATCGAATGTTTGCTGGCTCCTGATCTGACAACGGCTTATCCACTGGCTGAACAGCTGAATCAGCTCAATGTCGAACGCCGTCAGGTGGAAGGCAAAATCAAGCAGGAAGCCTTGCTTGAGCTGGATAAAATTCAGTGGGATGCAGCTGAACTGCCTGCTGCACTGATCATGTTTGAACAGCATTGGCATCAGGGGGTCATCGGGATTGTGGCAGGGCGTTTGAAAGAGCAGTTTCATCGTCCGAGCATTGTCTTTGCAGCGGATCAGGATGGGATTCATATTAAAGGTTCGGCGCGTTCGATAGAAGGCATTCATATCCGTGATGCGATTGAACAGGTGGCGGAACAATATCCCCATTTAGTCAGTCATTTTGGCGGCCATGCAGCAGCAGCCGGTTTAACCCTGAAAAAAGAAAATTTCGCTGAATTTAAGCAGATCTTTGAAGCACTGATTGCTGCGATGGACAAGGATTTATTTACTGCGACTTTATGGACGGATGGAGAATTGCCAGCTTCTGCTTTTCAGATCGAAACAGTCGATTTATTGCAGAATTTAAGCCCATGGGGGCAAAAATTTCCCCAACCGATTTTTGACGGTATATTTAAAATCATGGACTATCGCTGGCTCAAAGATGTGCATCTTAAATTACGTGTGGCTTTGCAAAATGGTCAGATCATTGATGCCATCGCCTTCAATGCAGCCGATAAATATGACTTCGATCCGATGAAAGATACACGCTTGGTCTACGAGCTGGATAAAAATGTCTTTAATGGCAATGTCAGTCTGCAAATGCGGATTATCCATTTAGAACAATAGGCCATAAAAAAAACCGCTCGAGTGAGCGGTTTTTTTGCTTTTAATTGGAGAGATTAGAAGCGGAAAGTACCGTTAATACCGAAAGAGTCAGCACTGTCAGTGGTTGTGTAGTTCACACCAGCCGCAATAACAGGTGTAAAGAATTTTTGTGCACGAACACTAAAAATAGTATCTGATTCATCAGCAGTAGAGTCAGCAAAAGAAACACCAACGCTAAGTGTAGGATCAATATAAAGATCAGCAGCTAAGCGATAAGCAGTTTCATCACCGAAATATGTTACTCCCTCGAAATTAGTAAAATGATTACCAATTTGAGTCACATATTTAGCTCGCAAAGAAACAGCGGTGTCTTCACCTACAGCTACACCGTAACCAAGGGTGCTAGCAAATCCAATTTTAGAAGCAAGCATAGGATCTACACTTTCTTTAGCAACTCCTAGAGCCAATAATAATCCATTAACTGGTAGGTAACCCGCTTCTAAAGAATAGCCAGTAGTGTCATCAGATTCTTCAGAAGTTAATCCAGGAGCACGTACGCTAGCTGTATAATCTACTTGGTTTAAACTACCAGCGATATAAAATTGAGAATTAGGAATAAAGAATTCACCATTAATACCAATAATCTCAAACTCTTCTTCTGCATTAATACCAGCTTCGCTCAATTCATTTTGAGCATTAACGTATCCTAAACCAATATTACTAGCTTTATTTAAAAAGGCAGCTTCAGCTAGAGGAGCATTTTTAGTATTTACGGTATTTAAGTAGTATTTACCGTTAACAAAAAATAAATCCCCATCAGAGTCAAGTTCAAATCCACCTAGATTATTTTCAAAGTCAGTGTTTTCATACCCAACATTAAGTTCAGTTTGGTAAGCATGTGCAGTTCCCAGGCCAGCAAGAAGCGCTGTAGCAAGAGCAAGTTTCTTAAGCATTTAGATTTCTCTCTTTGTTATAAAAATATGACTGTTTGATGAACAGTTGTAACAAATTGTACAGTTTATATTCGCCCCGTCAATGTGCAAAAATACCTAAATGCTTGTTAAGAGTGCAATAAAAAAACCCATCCGAGGATGGGTTTTCTATGAATGACTAATTTTTGGTTTTAGATTAGAAGCGGTACTTCGCTGCTACACCAAAGGTATTGTAGTCATTGTTAAACTGTTCACCAAAGCCGACACGGCCTTCTAAGCTCACTTGCTGGTTAATGAACTTACGTGCATTGATACCAAATTCGCTCTTGTCGGTAATATCATTGTTGTGATAATCAGCACCGACACTCAAGGTTTTGTCGATGAAATAATCTGCTGCCAGATTGTATTCATCTAAATCACCAAACGCTGCACCTGCTTCCAGGTTGATGTCTTTACCGTTGCTAAGTGTAGTGACATATTTAGCACGCAATGTTGGATCTACGCCATCATCATTGTCGTTATCCCAACCTTTTACACCCGCCGCAATCAATAGACCTGGCGCTGGCAGATAACCGACTTCAGCTGCATAGGTGGTTAAATCATTTTCTACATCATCATTGTCTTGCAGATCATGGCCATTGACGTTACCGCTTAAGTAGAAGTCAGAATTCGGTACGAAGTACTCTGCACCTACGCCATAACGATGCGCTTCAGAATCACCAATTTCATTATATTGATATTGCGCACTCACGTTGCTAGCACGATCAAGGAATGCTGCTTCTGCTAATGGTGCATTACGTGTTTGAACTGGATTGAAGTAATATGTACCATCAACGCCGAAAGAACCGCTAGTTCCACCGTTGTCAGGATCAAACACTCCTGCTGATGCACCAATTTCTGCTTGGTAAGCATGTGCTGCTGTACCAGTCATTGCTATTGCTGAAAGTAGTGCCGAAGCAATCGCTAATTTTTTCATGGTTACTACCCCTCAAATCGTGAGTTAAAAACATTACACTTTTTGTTACAACTTTCAGTCTAGAGCAATTCCAAAGATCGTCAATCAAAGGAAAGTTACAGTAATGTGAATAGCGTAATCTTGTGTAATTTTTGCTGAACAAGTGACTGAATAATAAAATTAAATTTATAATGTAGTGTTTTATTAAAAGTGTGTAGATATTGTGGAATCTATTGAATTCGCTGATTTTTTATACAGAACAATAAGAAATCCTAAATTATAAAATCAATTACAAAATTATATTTCGGTCATAAAACGGGGCTAAAAAGCCGATAAAAATTTCCGATAAAAAGACGCAAAAGAGTCTATGAGATGTTGAAAATTGGGTGAGGGAAATACAGGTCTAAATGCTCAAGATATTCGAGCTTTAGACTGAATGGATCGTTAAAATAGCGGAAATAGACTGTGCTATAATATCGGGCTAAGAATTTTGTGCCTAATTTTGATTGAGAGTAATTCACGTGGAAATTAATCCGTATCTAAACCAATTAAAAGACTTAAACGAACGTGGTCAAACACTACGGGGGTATCTTTGACTACGATCTGAAAAAAGAGCGTTTAGAAGAAGTCCTGCGTGAATTAGAAGATCCAACGATCTGGAATGATCAGAGTCGTGCTCAAGCAATGGCCAAAGAAAAAGGCGAGCTTGAAAATGTATTAAATGTGCTGGATCGCTTAAGTACCCAGCTTGAAGATGCACAGGCTTTGCTTGATCTGGCGGTTGAAGCGGATGATGAAAGCTTGCTAGAAGACGTACAGGCTGAACTGAGCACGGCTGAAGAAGAACTGGCCAAGCTTGAATTTCGCCGTATGTTCAATAATCCGATGGATCCAAACCCTTGCTATCTTGAAATTCAAGCTGGTTCAGGCGGTACAGAAGCACAGGACTGGGCGTCTATGTTGCTACGTATGTATCTACGCTGGATTGAACGTCATGGCTTTAAAGCAGAAGTGATGGAAGAATCTGATGGCGATGTTGCCGGGATTAAATCTGCGACGATTCGTGTGGAAGGTGAGTACGCCTATGGCTGGTTACGTACCGAATCTGGTGTACACCGTTTAGTGCGTAAATCACCATTTGACTCGGGCAACCGTCGTCATACCTCATTTTCTGCCGTGTTTGTCTCACCTGAAGTAGATGACAATATCGAAATTGAAATCAATCCGTCCGATGTTCGTACCGATACTTACCGTGCATCAGGGGCGGGTGGTCAGCATATTAACAAAACAGATTCTGCCGTGCGTTTAACCCATGCACCGACCGGAATTGTGGTGGCCTGTCAGAACCAGCGTTCACAACATGCCAACCGTGACCACGCCTGGAAGCAGTTACGTGCCAAACTTTATGAGCTCGAGATGAGCAAACGTAACGAAGCGGCACAAGCACTGGAAGATTCCAAGTCTGACATTGGGTGGGGTAGTCAGATCCGTTCTTATGTCCTGGATGATTCACGTATTAAGGATTTGCGTACAGGTGTGGAAAATTCCAATACTGGCGCAGTTCTGGACGGTGATCTGGACAAATTTATCGAAGCAAGCCTGAAACAGGGCTTGTAAGAAGTTGTTTAAATAGCTGGCGTAACCAAGCTTGTACAGATTGTGACTCTTATATCTAAATTATTCGATATATAAATCGTAAAAATACGATATAATGGTCGCAGATGCTGAATAAAGTTTCGTTGCGCCACAGATTGTGATGTACCTATGGACCTTGATCTAATTTTTAAAGCCTTAGCCAATCCGACCCGTCGACAAATTCTGGAGTGGTTAAAATCTCCGGAGCAATATCTGTCTGCGGAAGAGTGTGGTGGCTTTCAACGTGGGGTCTGTGCAGGTCAAATTGAACGTTTGGGCCAGGTTTCCCAGTCCACCATGTCCAATCACCTGTCGGTGTTACAGCAGACTGGCCTGATCACTGCGACCAAGCATGGACAGTGGTCATATTTCTCCCGCAATGAAACTTTGATTCAACAATTTATCGAACACCTACAACAACACCTTTAACAGGTGGGAGTAACGATGGCTGAATTAAATTCTCCTTTAACGCTCGGTGCGTTAGAGCTTAAAAACCGTGTCATCATGGCGCCGCTGACCCGTAACCGCGCAACTGCTGATCGCGTTCCAACCCCAATGATGGTTGAGTACTATGCGCAACGTGCAAGTGCTGGCCTGATTATTTCTGAAGCCACAGTGATTTCTGAAGAAGCCAATGGCTATTTAAATACTCCAGGATTGTTTACCGATGCTCAGGTCGAAGGCTGGAAAAAGGTTACTCAAGCGGTTCATGAGAAGGGCGGTCTGATTGTTGCCCAGCTTTGGCATGTTGGTCGTGTATCGCATCCGGATCTGTTAAATGGTGAAACACCAGTCTCTGCAAGTGCAGTACAACAGGCGGGTCATGTCAGCTTGTTACGTCCAAAACGTCCTTATGTGTTGCCGCGTCCGCTGGAAATTTCGGAAATTCATGCCATTACCGAGCAATATAAGCAAGCCGCGATTCGTGCTAAAGAAGCCGGTTTTGATGGTGTTGAATTACATGCTGCCAATGGTTATCTGATTGACCAGTTCTTGCAAAGCAAAACCAATCAGCGTGAAGATGAATACGGCGGTTCAGTGGAAAATCGTACACGTTTCCTGCTAGAAGCAACTGATGCACTGATTGAAGTATGGGGCGCAGATCGTGTAGGGGTGCATTTTGCGCCGCGTTGTGATGATCATGACATGGGCGACAATGATCCACGTGAAACATTTGGCTATGCCATGGAGCAGCTGGGTAAGCGCAAGATTGCCTTCTTCTTTACCCGTGAATATCTGGCAGAAGACAGTATTTCTGAATATATGAAACAGCGCTCAAATGGAGTGCCTTATATTGCCAATATGCAACTAAGTCGTGAAGATGCCATTGAATTACTGGCTTCAGGCAAGGCTGATGCGGTGGCTTTTGGTAAGGCGTATATTGCCAATCCGGATCTATACGAACGTCTGCTCGAAGATGCGCCGCTGAATGAACTGAAGCTGGAAAATATGATCGGAACCAATGTCGCGGAAGGCTATATTGATTATCCGACATTGGCTGAAGCAGAAGCTTTAACTACAGTAGAATAATCTAAAAATGAGCCACATTGATTAACATGTTGATGTGGCTCTGCTATATTCTGCCCATTGAATCTTTGGACAGGGGCGCAATGTGGCCACTCCATTTTGGTATAACGCAGCCTTGGCGCTGGTTAAACCCTTATATCAATCGCGTATCCGTAAACGTGCGACCGATCCTGAACAATTACAACAAGAACTGACAGAACGTTTCGGCCCGTTTCAGCCACCCAAAAACCTGCATGCCATCTGGTTTCATGTGGTGTCGGTGGGTGAAACCAATGCGGCTCAACCGTTAATTGAACATTATTTAAAACTTGGCCATCCGGTGTTGGTCACCAATACCACCAAAACCGGTCAGGCACGCGCTAAATCACTTTTTTTAAAAGCGCCTTATCTCGATTTGTTTCAAGCCGTGTATTTGCCTGCTGACCAGAAAACTTTAATTCGTGAATTTTATCAAAAGTATCAGCCGAAACTTTTATTGCTGATGGAAACTGAGCTTTGGCCTAATCTGCTGGATCAGGCACCCCAGTTTAATGTGCCAACTGTATTGTTGAATGCGCGTCTGTCTGAAAAATCTGCCAAAGGTTATACCAAGGTCAAAGGTCTGACTCGCGGCATGCTACAGCAGTTAACCCAGCTTTTGGCACAGGATATTGCCACCCAGCAACGTTATATCCAGTTAGGAATAGCAGCCGAAAAAACCCAGGTTTTGGGCAATATCAAATTTGATATTACTGCGCCCGAGCGCTTTATCCAGCAGGCAGATCAATTGACACAGGAGTGGCAGTTAGGGGGGCGAAAGATCGTCACGTTAGCTAGTACTCATGCTCCTGAAGAAAAAGAAATTCTGAGTGCTTTAAAAGCTGCTTTAGAAGCTGATCCATATTTGGTCTGTATTGTGGTACCGCGCCATCCGGAACGTTTTGATGAGGTGTTCCAGGCTGCACAGTCTTTGGGATTAAAAACTCAGCGTCGTAGTTTAGGGCAACGTATCGAAGCAGATACCCAGGTTTATTTGGCCGATTCGATGGGTGAAATGTGGCTCTGGTATGCTTTGAGCCAGGCCTGTTATGTCGGTGGTTCTTTAAATGAGCCAGGTGGAGGACATAATATTCTGGAGCCGATTGCGCTGAATGTGCCGACTGTTTTAGGCAAAAACTATTTTAATTTTCAGACCATCGTGGATGAGTTTGTTCAATCGGATGCAGTCGCAGTAGTACATAATGCCCAGCAGGCTGCAGAAGTATTACTGGAACTTTTGCAAGATCAGGTTAAGGCGGAAAACTTGAATGCGGCAGCGCAGCAAATTATGCAGTTAAATACAGGATCGCTTGCCAAGCATATTCAGGTGATTGATCAGTATCTTTAATTTACCTTGATAAGTAACAGATATTGGATTTACCAAGACGGCAGGGATGCCGTCGTTAGGCTGATGATACAGGGAAGTATCATCAACCTAACAAAAGCGTTTTGCCTACTTTTACGCTGTAAAAAGTAGGGAGAAGCCTACACGATGATAAGTCACTATAGAGCTTTATTTAAGGCTTGTCCTACAATAACCGAGTTTCGATTTGGCTTAGTATTTCTTTGTATTTCTTTTTCAAAGTGATTACCTTACTTTTGTCGGGCCATGAAGGGCATACCCTGCAAGACAAAAGCCCTTTATTTCACTGATGCTGCATCCCTGCAGCACAGTGAAATTGGCGACATCCCTGTCGCCACCCTCTAGCCAATAGAGGGATATATCATATTTTTTTGGTCTTCTTTTTTATGAACATCATCCTGCTTGATCCACGCCAAACCGAAACTGAACTTTGGTCCATTACCTCAACTCGGCAACTGGAACATTTACAGCAGCATGTGCAGATTCAAGTGGGAGATACTTTAAAAGTCGGAATTCGAGAAAGTCAGCGCTACCTAACTGAAATTATTGAAATCTCTGAAAAAGCTGTGTGGCTAAAACCACTACAAGAAGAAGCTGTTCCAGAAAAATTGCCAGTGACTTTAATTGTTGCTTTGCCACGTCCGAAAGTGCTGCGCCGTCTGATCATGGACAGTGTCACCTTGGGTGTTGAAAAAATCATTTTACTGCATAGCTACCGCGTCGATAAAAGTTATTGGCAAACTCCATTTTTACAGCAGTTAAATCATTATATCGAATTGGGGCTAGAACAGGCAGGGGATACGGTTGCTCCAAAAATCGAGCTGTATAAACGTTTTAAACCCTTTGTTGAAGATATCTTGCCGGGTTTGATTAGTACAGATTGCCCGGCTTATGTGGCACATCCTTATGCAGAGCAGGCGATGCCATTTGCGATTGAGCATCCCTGTACGATTGTTATTGGTCCGGAAGGCGGATTTATTCCATATGAAGTCGATTTACTCATAAAAAACGGCTGTCAGGCTGTGAGTCTGGGCAACCGTATTATTCGTACAGAAACTGTGATTCCCTATGTTTTAGGTCGTCTGTTTAGCGCGGGCTGAGGCATCATCATTGCCTTCGCCGCGGTAGACTTTGACTTCCTGTACCGGATACGGAATCGAAATATTATGCTCGGCAAAAGCCTGAATCACCCGTTCCTGCACCGCACTGATTGAAGTTCCGGTGCCGGTTTCAGTGGTATCGACCCACCAGAAGGCTTTTAGGGTAATAGAAAAGTCAGCCAGCGCCGTGACGTTGACACTAAAGCCAGGCTGGCTCAGGATGGTTGGATCTTTATCTAAAATAGCGGTGATCAGGTCCTTGGCTTTCTGGATGTCATCTTCATAGCCGATGCCCACCACGAATTCGCAGCGGCGACGGGTATAGGCAGTATTCACCGTGACCGCACTGGTGTAGACCGTGGCATTCGGAATGACAATACGACGGCCATCTGGTGAACGTAAGAAGGTCGCACGAATCTGGATATCTTCAACCGTACCTTCCATGCCATTCACGATAATATCGTCGCCAATCTTGAACGGTTCACTGAGCAGAATTAACACGCCAGAGAGCAGGTTCTGGAAAATATCCTTGAAGGCAAAACCGATCGCGACCGAACCAATTCCGAGGGCACTCATCAGCTGACCCGGGGTAAAGCCAGGAACAGCAATCACCAGTCCAATCAGAATACCAAAGAAAATAATAAAGGTACTGCCGACACGGTTGAGTACCAACACCAGATTCTGGCGGGTATAAGAACGGTTTTCCAAAGTTTTACGTACGAAAAACTTGAAGACTTTGGAGAGTAACCAGAAAATCGTAATCACGATCAGTGCGATACAGAAATAAGGCACACGCTCCCAGAAGCCCTCCATGATTTTGTCAATGGTGCTGTAGGCATCATTATACTTGGCGGTATGTTCAATCACGGTCTTGGTCGTTTTTTCAGTTGCCTGATGTAACAACTCCGTGGTGCCCTCAGTTACCTGGCTTAAGGTATTGTTTTGCTCTGCCACAAAAATTCCACAATTCAAATTTTGCCTATTTTGCCTGATGTTCAGCAAAAAATTAATAAGGGCTCGAAGTCACCATTGGATAATTTTAAAAATAACGGCGCTGTTGTTAAAAGTATTTGGTGGTTTTTTGCATCATTTCCGTGGGGGTAGGTGTTTGTTCTTCACCGCTCATATAACTGAATAAAGCGATAGATCCCAACAGGCTAAGCAGGGTCAGGATAATCATCAGCCAGGCCAGAATTTTTTCCCAGAGCAAGGTGATCCGTGCCGGACCATACTGATTACTGCCGCGATCGCCCGAACCAAAAACGATATAAAGCCATACAAAAATGTTGACTAGCGGCAGTAAAAATAATAGCGCCCACCAGCCACTGCGGTTCATATCATGCAAACGGCGAACAGTCACCACTAAAGCGAAATACACATAGACCAGAACCATGACCAGTACACCGATACTGGCCAAGCCTTGCAATGAAATCAGCCAGTTGGGATCTAGGGAATGGGTAGAAATATTCACAATATCAATACTGAGACCCAGTGCGATACTGCCAAATAAAAAAATGAAATACAGAAATGCCGACCAGGCAATAAAGCTCAAGCGTCCGAAGCGGCCTTTCATCGACAGGGGATGATCGGTTGCGGGCAATGCAGGCGGGCTAAAGTAGGGAGATTCAGGCGATTTCATAAAGTGTATCCTGCTAAATCAGATGAAATAACCACAAGCGGTCAGTTTTATTTTTAAGGACTGTGCTACAGATCATACACAGTTGCGCAGAAGATTCTGTACTGTAAGTTGTGGTTTATTTTGATTGAATTTGTATAAATAATCTACGACGAAAGCATGATTGCCGGATTTGAAATAAGCAGGCCATACTGCCATTATGCATAAAAAACAATCAACAACGCCGCATTAACCTCTCGTGATGAAATAGAACAAAATCAAGGAAGTGACCTATGCAAGAGATCTATCCAGTACCCGAAGAATTTAAAAAAACAGCACGTACGCTTGAAGACCAGTACTTCGAACGTTATCAGTATTCTATAGAACAGCCAGATAAATTTTGGGCAGAACAGGCGCAACGTCTGGACTGGATCAAGCCCTTTACCCAAGTCAAAAATACCAGTTTTAATAAAGACGATTTTAAAATCGAATGGTTTGCTGATGGTCAGCTCAATGTCAGTGCCAACTGTCTGGATCGGCACCTGAAAGAACATCCTTATAAACCGGCGATCATCTGGGAAGGGGATCATCCTTCGCGGCACAAGATTATTTCCTTTGCCGAGCTGCATGATGAAACCTGCCGTTTCGCCAATGTGCTAAAGAAAAATGGCATCCAGAAAGGCGACCGGGTCATGCTGTATATGCCGATGGTCTCTGAAGCCGCGATTGCCATGCTGGCCTGTGCCCGGATCGGGGCGGTGCATTGCGTGGTATTTGGTGGTTTCTCGCCAGATTCTTTGGCCAGCCGGATTGAAGACTGTCAGGCGAAAATGGTGATTACCGCTGATTCTGGCATGCGCGGCGGTAAGGCTATTCCGCTGAAAGCCAATGTCGATGAGGCACTGAAACTGGCGGGTACAGACTCGATTCAAAATGTAATGGTGGTACACCGCACCGGTAACCCGATTGAAATGCAGGAAGGGCGTGATCTGTGGTATCACACAGAAATTATGTCAGTGAATGACATTTGTCCACCGGAACCGATGAATGCCGAAGATCCGCTGTTTATCCTGTATACCTCAGGTTCCACCGGTAAACCCAAGGGCGTGATGCATACCACTGGCGGTTATCTGACCTACGTCAACTGCACCTTCCGTGAAGCATTTGATATCAAACAGGATGATGTATTCTGGTGTACCGCAGATGTGGGCTGGATCACCGGGCATTCCTATGTGCTGTATGGACCACTCTCGAATGGGACCACCACCGTGATGTTTGAAGGTGTGCCGCAATATCCAAGCTGGGCGCGTACCGGGCATATTGTCGATAAGCATAACGTGACCATTCTTTACACCGCACCGACCGCGATCCGCGCCATGATGCGCGAGGGTGATGCTTTTGTGCGGGAAAGTGACCGCAGTAGCTTAAGAATTTTAGGATCAGTGGGTGAGCCGATTAATCCGGAAGCCTGGAACTGGTACTACACCGTGGTCGGTGAAAGCCGCTGTCCCGTCATCGATACCTGGTGGCAAACCGAAACTGGTGGTTTTATGATTACGCCATTGCCGGGTGCGACTGATTTAAAACCAGGTTCTGCGACACGGCCTTTCTTCGGGGTACAACCGGCTATTGTCGATGCCGATGGCAAGGAACTGGAGGGTGAAGCTGAGGGAAATCTGGTGATTAAGGATTCCTGGCCGGGTCAGATGCTTACCATTTGGGGAGACCCGGAGCGTTTTATTGAAGCTTATTTCTCTACCTATCCCGGTACTTATTTTACCGGAGATGGGGCGCGTCGTGATAAAGATGGTTATTACTGGATTACCGGCCGGGTGGATGATGTCCTGAATGTATCCGGACACCGTTTAGGTACTGCAGAAATTGAAAGTGCACTGGTTGCGCATGAATCGGTAGCAGAGGCCGCTGTAGTCGGTATGCCGCATGATATTAAAGGTCAGGGAATTTGTGCCTTTGTGACCTTACAGGCTGATGTTGCCAGTTCAGATCAATTACGTGGAGAACTGGTCAGCTGGGTACGCAAGATTCTCGGGCCAGTGGCGACTCCCGATGCCTTGCACTGGGCACCGGCATTGCCGAAAACCCGTTCCGGCAAAATCATGCGCCGGATCCTGAGAAAGATTGCAGCCGATGAGCTGGACAGTCTCGGAGATACTTCGACCCTGGCTGAACCGCAGGTGGTGGATCATCTGATCGCAGAGGTACAGCGTAATAAAGCTTAAATTTAAACTTTTTAAATACCGGCATCCTGCCGGTATTTTTATATCGGGAATAAGCTCTGCATGCTTTCGGATATAGTGACAGGCTGCAATCTGCTAAGCTCGAGCCATGCTGAATATAGGTCCAAAAACAATGAATATACGACAATCATATCTCGATCAGTCGCCCTTAGAGATTGCCCAGGAACTGGCTGAAACTTTTGCCCAAACTGCAGCAGAGCGGGACAAACAGGGGGGTAATCCCAAAGCCGAGCGTGACCTGATTCGTCAGAGTGGCTTGCTTGACCTGTTCATTCCAAAACAGTACGGCGGTCAGGAGGCAGATTGGCAGACCATTTTTAAAACCATTCAAGTGATCGCCCGGGTCGACAGTTCATTGGCGCATGTCTACGGCTTTCACCATTTGCTGATTGCGACCGTGCAATTATTTTCCCAAGCGGAACAATATGGCCCGTGGTTTGAACAGACTGCCCAAAATAATCTGTTCTGGGGTAATACTCTAAATCCGCTGGACCGTCGTACCACAGCCATAAAAGTTTCAGAAAACGAATATATTTTCCATGGTGATAAAAGCTTCTGCTCGGGTTCGATCGATTCAGATATGTTGTTGTGTTCAGGCTATAATGATGCAGGAAAATTGCTGATAGGGGTGATTCCTACCCGGCGAGAGGGTGTGAGTTTTCTGGGCGACTGGAACAATATGGGTCAGCGCCAGACCGACAGTGGTACCAGCCATTTTGAGCAGGTCAAAATTCATGAAGATGAATTGCTGTTAAATCCGGGTCCACTGAGTACGCCGTATTCCAGTCTACGGCCTTTGATTGCCCAGCTGATTTTCGTACATCTGTTTTTGGGCGTGGTAGAAGGGGCATTTGAAATTGCCAGACAGGGTGTACAGACCCAAAAAGCCTGGTCCAAATCACTGGCAGACGATGCGGTGAATGATCCTTTTATCCAGAAGCATTTTGCCGAGTTTTATGTACAACTGGAAGGTGTACGCTTACTGGCAGATAAAGCGGTTCAGGCTTTACAGGCAGCCTGGGAGCTTGGGAATGATTTAAATGCTGAACAGCGCGGTGAAGTCTCGGTTGCCATTGCCACAGCCAAAATTGCCGCAACCAATACTTCTCTCTATATTACCCAGAATATTTTTCAGGTCATGGGCGCGCGGGCCACCACGGCCAAGCTCAATCTGGACCGTTTCTGGCGTAATGTCCGCACCCAGACCTTGCATGATCCGATCGATTATAAGTATCAGGAAGTGGGGGAATGGGTGCTGACTGGAAAAGTGCCTGATCCAAGCTTTTATTCCTGATCTGAAAATAAAACAGCCTCTTTATCAGAGGCTGTTTTATTCTGGATGAAAAAGTTTGGTTTTAAATTTGCTTGAAAGCTTCAATCGCTCTTACACGAGAGGCTTTTAAATCCACGATCGGTTTTGGATAATCCAGTTCAAGATCCAGATTTTTGGCATAGGGGTCATGAATGCTTTCGGCATCCAGATGCGCCAGTTCTGGCACCCATTGACGGATGTAATCTCCATTCGGATCAAACTTCTGTGACTGGCTGACCGGGTTAAAAATCCGGAAATAGGGTACGGCATCCATGCCGGTCGAAGCACACCATTGCCAACCGCCATTGTTCGCCGCCAGATCACCATCAATCAGATACTGCATAAACCAGCGTTCTCCCAAGCGCCAGTCTATCAGCAGGTTTTTACACAGGAACATTGCAGTAATCATGCGTACCCGGTTATGCATCCAGCCAATGGCTCGCATTTGCCGCATGCCGGCATCGACAATCGGAATCCCGGTTTGCCCTTGTTGCCAGGCAGCCAGATCTTCAGGCGTATTACGCCACTGGATGTTATCGGTATTTTTCTTAAAAGGCCGATGCCTGGATACACGGGGAAAATCAAACAGGGTATGCAGATAAAATTCGCGCCAGAGCAGTTCATCTAGCCAAGTCTGCTGACCGATATTATCAATCTGGAAATAACCGTCCTTAAACAGGATCTGCATACATTGACGGATCGAGAGAATACCGATATTCAGATACGGTGACAGGCGGCTGGTACCATCGACTGCAGGTAGATCTCGCTCGGTTTTATAGTGAGCCATTTTTTCCTCAATAAAATCATCGAGCAGCTCAAAGGCAGCTTGGTCCTGCGCAGGCCAGAGCTGGGCAGTATGATCGACCTCATAATCAGCCGCGAATTTTTGCAGATCAAAGCTGGTCAGCTGATCCGGTAATTCAAGCGGATGTTGAGGCTGAATGGCAGGATAGCAGCCCGGTATATCCTGAATCAGTCGCTCATAGCATTTTTTCTTGAATGCGCTATAGACCTGATAGGGTTGATTGGACTGGTTGCGGATACTGGTCAGTGGAAACAGGCTGCGATCATGATACAGCTCGACCCGGATCTGCTGCTGTTCCAGCATCTGCTGTACCTGTGCATCACGTTGCAGTTCATTCACGCCCACTTCAATATTGGCATGTAGCGTATCAATCTGCAGTTTTTGGCACAGGCTTAGCATTTCGGCCGGCAGGTCTTGCCATAAGGGAACATTTAAAATGATTAATGGAATATTTAGCTGCGCTAACTGCTGCTTTAAGACGTCGAGGCGGCGCAGATAAAAATCGATTTTAATCCGGGCATCCTGATGCAGCTTCCATTGTTCGGGAGAGAGAACCAGTAGGGCAACACAAGGCTCTTGTTGAGTGGCATGCCAGAGCGCGGCATGATCATGAATGCGGAGGTCTTGACGAAACCAGATCAGTTGCATTGTTAAAATTCTTGGAAAGTCGTTAATACAGAATTTTAAGGAATTGCTGGTCCCAAACCTAGCCAGACAACAATTTTATCACATAAAAAAATCCCCCAAGCCGAGCCTTGAGGGAGGGAGTGAGTCTGCTGAGATTTATTGGAATGATTATACGGGCTCAGCTTCTTCTTGCTGCACAGGTGTTGCCTGTTGTGCTTCAAGCTCACGGACCAAAGGCAGCACCTTCTGGCCAAAATATTCAACCTCTTCAATAAAGTGCAAGAAGCCTGACAGAATCAGATCAACGCCAACTTTCTTCAGTTCGATAATCCGTTCAGCAATCTGCTGCGGTGTCCCGATCAGATTGGTGCGGAACCCGTCATTGTATTGCACCAGATCTTCGAAGGTGGATTGGGCCCAGTTGCCTTCACCTTCCTGACTTGCTGCGCCAGCTTCACGGGTGGCTTCACCAAAAGACTTCACTGCCTGCACATTGGCCTTGCTAATAATTTCCTGCAATACAGCCTGAGCTTCTTCTTCGCTATCCCGTGCAATCACAAAGGCATTTACACCAATTTTCACCGAGTGGTTATTGGCCTTGGCTTTTTCATGAATATCATCGATCTGTTTTTTCAGTTCTTCCGGGGTATTGCCATTGGTGAAGTACCAGTCAGACACACGGGATGCCATATCACGTGCTGCCCGGGAACTGCCGCCCTGAAAGATTTCAATATGCGGTTTTTGTAGCGGTTTTGGACTCAGGGTATAGTCTTTGAATTGATAATATTTACCTTCAAAATTAAAATTGTTTTAGCTCCAGACCCCTTTTAGGCTGCGGATAAACTCTTCCGAACGGGCATAACGCTCGTCATGTTCCGGCCATTCTTCACCAATCGCATCAAACTCACCGCGGAACCAGCCACTGACCACATTGATCGCAATCCGGCCATTGCTCAGATGATCAATCGTCGCCAGTTGTTTGGCGGCCAGTGCCGGCTTCCATGGACCCGGTAGAATCGCGGCAATGACTTTCAGACGTTCTGTTTTGGCCAGAATGCCATGACTGAAGCTGACCGATTCATGCTGGTTTTCTGCATTATAACCCGCGGTAAAACGGATCTGGGTCAGGGCATAGTCAAAGCCTGCCTGTTCAGCGGTTTGTGCCAGACGCACATTATAGTCATAGCTCCAGTCGGTGCGCTGCTCGATATTACTGACCACCAAGCCGCCACTGACATTTGGCACTCAATAGGCAAATACGATATTTTTATCATTCGACATATTCATCACCCTTTGCAATGCTGTGTTCAAGCCACTTGAGTCTTTGATGCTTTCTTGCTGTGCAAGCGCGATTCTGCGGCATCCAGGCTCGGCACGGCTGCTGAAGGCAGCACTTCTTCCTGTTCGATCTGCTTGTTAATGCCCAGATTTTGACTCGCTTGAATGGTTTTTTCTTTGATGACTTCAGCACGTTGTCCCTTGGCTGGTGCCCATTCAAGAATCGGCAATGCACGCGCCACAGCCAGGGTAATCCGGTCGCGGAGCAATTCACTGTGAATAGTATATTCAGGGGTGAAATCGCGGTCGGTGGCATAGACCCCAATCGGTAAAGTCTGTGCCTGAAAGAAGCTGAATAAGGGACGCAGTTGATGTTCAAGCACCAGCGCATGACGGTCACTGCCACCAGAGGCCGCCAGTAATACCGGAACATCGACCAGCGCCGTTTGCTCGACAAAGTCAAAGAAATGCTTGAACAGGCCGGTAAATGAAGCGCGGTACACAGGAGTGCCCACAATCAGCGCATCTGCGGCTTCTACTGCTGCCAGGTCATCCTGAACGCGTTGTGGCAACTGATTGCGGTAAATTGCACCGCCCAAGAGCGAACCAATTTCGCTAAATTTAATGAAATGCACATTGATCGGTGTCGCTTCACCCAGCTCATCCAGAATGGCCTGAACCAAGGCTTCGGTTTTTGAGGGATGATTTAAACCGCCAGATACGGCAACAATATTTAAGGGTTTTTGCGCATTAAAATTAGACATATTTAGAACCTGAAAAATAGGGATAATCTCGGAATGACCCTATTAATCCCGATTCAGCGAAGGGCTGTAAAATAACGAAAAGCTGAAAAGTTATCTGATTTTGCGATATACGACAAAGGCCTGATTTTTAAGGAAGGTTTTGTGGGTAAGTGAATGATATTTATATTTATATTTATATTGAATAAAGATAAGCTTTTTCAGTGAGGAATAAGTGATATATAAAAAAGTGATGAGAATTAAACAATTATTGCAATAGTGCAAAAATGGGCAATTTTGAAGAAAAACTGCATATTATTTTAAAAATTGTAGTGTCTTGCATATCCTTAACCGGGTTGTGTGGTTAGAATAGGGACTACCGTGCCAAGATCTCTCACGTTGCCTATGAATATTTTAATCGTTGATGATCATCCACTATTTCGTCATGCCTTGATTCAAGCTGTACGCTATAGCCTGCCACAAGCCCAGATTCATGAAACTGCGGCAGTCAATGAATTTTATGAACGTCTAGAAAATGGCCCTGAGCCTGATCTTGTGCTGCTGGATTTAAACCTGCCAGGCGCTTCCGGCTTTTCTGCCCTGGTGCATGTCCGCGCACAGTATCCGTCTTTACCGATTATTGTTGTGTCTGCACATGAAGAAGTCAGCATCATCCAGCGTGCGATCGCGCATGGTGCGATGGGCTATATTCCTAAATCTGCTCACCCAAGCCATATTGGTGAAGCGATTCGTGAAGTGCTTGAAGGTGAAATCTGGTTACCACCAAATCTGCCAGCCAATATGAATTTTGATCCGCGTGCTGCCGATGAAACGGCTTTGGCAGAACGGATCCAGTCTTTGACGCCGCAACAGTTCCGGGTATTGATGATGGTGGCTGAAGGTTTATTAAACAAGCAGATCGCTTATGAACTGGATGTGTCAGAAGCGACGATTAAAGCGCATGTGACGGCAATCTTCCGTAAACTCGGAGTACAAAACCGGACACAAGCGGTATTGGCCATTAATGCACTGAATATTGAAGACCGCAAAATGTAAGTTCTGCATAGCCGAATTGAAAAAGACCTCCTTGGAGGTCTTTTTTTATGGGTGAAATCTGAAAAATTGAGTGCAAAGGCCTGAGTCAGCTAGGCGATATAATCCTGCTTGCGGGTGAAATCATCACAAAACAATGGATTTAAGGCACATTGCAATTCGTCAATCTGCTCTTCAGTGACATAACCTTTCGATTTCAGATATTCCGCCACGCGATCATCACGCAGACTCAGGAAAGTCGCATCATATACACCCAGATCCACAAACAGTGCCGCAGTTTCCAGACTGTTAAAACGATCTAGATAAACTTCATTGTCATACATCAGGAAGACATGTTCGTCGCGCGTATTCGGATCGACATGTAAACGTTGCGCCAGTTCATGTGGGCAGGTTTTGATAAATAACAGATCAGACAGCTCATCAAACTGGCTGGTGTCCAGACAATCTTCTTCATTTTTGACTTTACCCAGCCAGGCCTTAAAGACCAGTACCGCGCCACCACGCAGCAACATGCTCCAGATCTGATGACGGGTTTTTGCTGGAAGGTCCTCTGTTTCAGCTTCTAAAGACTGAATCAGCTTGTTTTCCTGTTCAGCAATCTTTTCAAATAGTCCCAGACCTTGCGGCTTGTAGGCATAAGGTTCAAAGACATCAAAATGTAATTCATCAAAGACTTGCAGTGCCAGGGGTACTGCACTCTGATACAGCGTTTCCAGTGCCTGATACTGGGCATCATTCAGCTTGCTGTATTTAAAGATCTGTGCCCAGTCAATGCTTGGCAATAAGGCGTTGGCGCCATATTGACGGTGAAACTGCTGGGTCTGATTCAGGCCCTGGTTTTGATCTATGTTCATGTGAAGAACTCCGATATGCAGAAATAGATCAGCGACCAAAAAAATTAAGGCTACATGAGATGGAAACTGATCGTTTCTTATTCCTCTATTTTTAGAGCCAAGTACAAGGGATAAAAATACGACTAAAGTTATAGTAGTGGAAGATTACTCTTTAATTTTTATTAAAAACAATAAGATAATTAATTGTAACCAAGTGTACACATGTACATTATTACATTCGTCAGTTTTTGCCATAGTGAATTAAAAAATGAGCATTTTGGTCAATTTATTCAGCTGTATTTTCGGCATATTTGCTGCTTTTAGCACATTAGAATAAATTTTATGCAAGCTAGGTAAGTTTATGTGGCAGTTGAGTATAAAAAATGCCCATTTCAGGGTGTGAAATGGGCATTGATCAGATCGTTATCTACTTAGGAGTCGGAAATTTTCAGTCCAGATAACCATGAACGTAATGAGGCCGGTTTCAGCGGTTTTTTCAGCAGAACAATGTTTAGCTCTTTTAGACGTTGCGGCAATTCCGGATCGGAATCGGCGGTAATCAACGCGACCGGAATATCCTTCGAACGATGTTCCAGAATGAAATCCAGACCGATCTTGTCCTGATTCAGATGTTGATCCACCAGCCAGACCTGAATATTTTCCTGCTGAATCAGCATGGCTGCTTGTTCAGGTTCAGTGGCTTTAAACACCTGATAACCCCATTTGGTCAATAAGGTCGACATGCCTTCCAGAATGGTTTCATCATTATCCAGACATAGAATCTTAAAGGCTTTGCTCTTTAAAGGTACGGCCTGAACCGGTGCTGCGACCACTTTCGGTGCTTCGATCACAGGCACTTCAATCATAAAGCAGGAACCTTTACCCAGCGCAGAAGACACATGTACCGGATAGTCCAGCATGCTGGTCATGCGTTGTACGATCGCCAAACCTAGGCCCAGACCCTGTTCACCCCAAGGCGAGGTGTGGCCGCAACGTTCAAATTCCTGAAACAGTTTGATGCGCTGTTCTTCGGCAATGCCCGGGCCAGTATCCCAGACGCCAATACGGATATGATTCGGTCTGCTGCTCGAACGTAATACACCGACCACCACTTTACCTCTGGCAGTATAACGCAACGCATTGCTGACAAAGTTCTGGATAATGCGGCGAATCCATTGTGGATCGGTATCAATCCAGAACTGTGCATCATGCACACTGAACTTGATACCACGCTGTGCAGCGATGGATTTGAACTGGAGTTCCAGATCGCTGAGCAGGTCATGCAGCGGATAAGCCTGACGTTTCGGCTGAATGGTGCCGCCTTCCAGTCGGGCAATATCCAGCAGGGCAGACAACATGCTTTCTGCACCATGCAGGGCACGATCCAGTTGTTGTAAGGTCTTGCGGTCTTCATCATTCTGCACGCTTTGTTCGAGTGCGGTACTGAACAGGCGCGCGGCATGCATTGGCTGCAACAGGTCATGACTGGCGGCTGCAATGAAGCGGCTTTTTGACATATTGGCCTTATCGGCCTGTTCACGCGCCAGTTGCTGCTCGGACAATGCATCGGCCAGCTGCTGGGTACGGTCCTGAACGCGGGCTTCAAGCACGGCTTCATTTTCACGGAAAGCAGTAATATCGGCGAAAGTGGTAACGAACCCGCCGCCTTCGATCGGATTGCCGCGCATCTGAATGACGCGGCCATCTTTACGAATCCGTTCAAATTCATGGGCACTGCCGACCTGCATCCAGTGAATCCGTTTCCGTACATGTTCTTCAACCGAGCCCGGGCCACATTCACCACGTTCAGCGTTATAACGGATCAGGTCTGCGATCGGACAACCGACATAGACAATATCGGTCGGATAATCAAACAGTTTCAGATACTGATTGTTCCAGGCCACCAGACACATATTTTCATCAACCACGCTGACCCCTTGGGTCATGTGATCAATCATGGTCATGATCAGGTTCTGATTAAAGCGTTGCCATTGCGAGGCCTGATCGAGAATATTGGCGACCTGACCCAATGCCAAACCATTATTAACCATAGCTGTGGTCAACAGGGTACGTGCTGAAGCTGCCCCGATAGTCCCCGCCAGATACTGTTCAGTGAAACGCCACCACATGCCATTGGCACTGCTGTTTTCATTCAGTTCAACACTGTTTTGGGTACAAAACTGCTGGAAAGCGCGTGTGGTTGGGCCTTCGCCGGTAATGCGTTTGGCCAGGGTAATCAGGTCACCAACTTTTAAACGGGCGACATCCTGATGCGAATAGCTGACCTCGGTAGAAGGACTCTGCGAGGGTAGTGGCTTGGTTTCATAATAGAAGAAACTTTCGGCCTGAATCTGTTCGGCAATACTCGGACGGAAAATACGGGAAATCCAGATATACAGCAGGGTATTTAAGCCCAGTGCCCAAACTACTCCATGGGTCAGCGGATCAAAAGACTCAAAACCGATCAGGGCTTCCGGTCTTAACCAGTTCCAGCCAAAAGGCCCTTGATTCAGCAAGCTTTGGCTAAAGCTGCTATAGGCTTCTGGCAGGCTGCGCAAAATGGTTGGAAACAGCAGGGTATAAGCCCACAAGGCAAAACCGGTCAGGAGTCCAGCATAGACACCCTGTTTACTACCGCCACGCCAGTACAGGCCACCGATCAGGGCAGGGGCGAATTGTGCCACCGCACTAAATGCCAACAGACCAAAAACCGACAACTGGTCAATATCATTAAAGAAATTGAAGAACAGGAAGCCCATCAACATCACGCCCAGGATACAGACCCGGCGGGTAAATTTCAGCACCAGCGGCAAGCGTTTGTCATGCCGGGAAATCAGCTTTAAACGCCACAACGCCGGCATGATCAGGTCATTGCTGAGCATGATTGACAGTGCCACGGAAGACACCAGCAGCATCCCGGTAGAGGCAGAGAAACCACCCAGAAATGCCAATAAGGTCAACCAGTCCTGATTATAGCTGAGTGGTAAGGACAGGACCGCCACATCCGGAATGGCCAGATATTGCGGTGCAGCATGTAGCGCCCAGCTGGCAATTGGAATAATCGCCAAGGTAGTCAGAATCAAATAAACTGCAAACCAACGCCGCGCACCACGAATATGTTTTTCATCACGTAGCTCAACCACAGCTACATGGAACTGGCGCGGCAGGCAGATAATCGCCAGTGCCGCCAGTAGGGTCTGAATCCAGAAACTTTGTGGTACGCCAAACAGTTGCACATCATGAAAAGTGGTACTGATATCGCTACTGATCTGTGCCAGATTTTCTGGTGCTTCAAACATAAAGAAACAGGCAACTGCCAACAGGGCAAAAAGTTTAACAAAAGACTCAAATGCCACGGCCAGCATCAACCCGCCATGCTGTTCAGTATTGGCAATCTGCCGGGTACCAAACATCATCGCCAGAATCGCCAGAATACCGGTCAGGAACAGCACGCCATTGGTCGTGCCTGTTACCCCTGCGGAAGGTTCCAGAATCACGGAAGCACTCAGGGCGATGGCACGTAACTGCAAGGCCAAGTAAGGCACAATCGCGACCACTGCTAGAATGGTCACTAGCGAGGCCAGTGGACCACTTTTACCATAGCGTGCTGCGACAAAGTCAGCGATCGAAGAAATGGCATGATGCTGGCGTACCCGTCCCAGCCGGCGCCAGATATCATAGCCCACGGCAACGAAGAGCAGCGGACCCAGATAGATCGGCAGGAAAATAATCCCTTCACGTACTGCAGCACCCGTAGCACCATAAAAGGTCCAGGAGGAGCAGTACACTCCTAAAGTTAAACTAAACAATAGCATGCGCCCACGGGTACTGAGCCGGCTGGCGTGTTTTTCCCCGTAAAAAGCGCAGATAAAGAGTAATGCGATATAGAGGGCGAGTACCCCTATGATGAGCCAACTGTTCATATAGCCTGATGTGTACTGAGCATGCCGCTATGATAACGCATCGTGAATGCCACAGTTTAAATTGCTTATTTTTTAACGACCAAAGTCTAAATTACAAGCACCTACGATTATTGATAATTTGTAACAGTGATAATTCGAATTAAAAAATAGTCGGCCCAAGGTTGGGCTTCAGGAGAGTAATTATGGATGAGGTACAAGTAGATCGCATTCTACAAAATCCAAAATTCAAGGAAATGGTCGCCAAGAAAAGTCGTCTTAGCTGGACGCTTACGGCAATCATGTTATTCGTTTATGTCGGCTTCATGCTTTTGGTCGGCTATAACAAAGAGTTTCTATTGTCTTCACTTTCAGGTGGTGTGACGACTTGGGGTATCCCTCTAGGTCTGGGCATCATTGTTTTGTCGTTTCTCTTGTGTGGTGTGTATTCCTACATTGCCAATAACAAACTGGATCAATTGACCGAAGAAGCAATCCGTGAAGTTGAAGCAATCGCTCATGAAAAAGGACCACGTTAAGATGAAATGGAATTCTCTTATTGCCCTGGCGACCACAACAGTTGCTTCAGGCATCGCAATGGCTGGTCCTGATTTAGGTGCAGCAGAACAGCAGGCGACTAACTGGCCTGCAATTATCATGTTCCTGATTTTCGTCGGAGCAACCCTGTTCATTACCAAATGGGCAGCAAAACAAACCACCAATACCAAGGATTTTTATACGGCTGGTGGTGGTATTTCCGGTTTCCAGAATGGTCTGGCAATTGCCGGTGACTATATGTCAGCAGCATCCTTCTTGGGTATTTCCGCAATGGTATTCCTATCTGGTTTCGATGGCTTGCTGTATTCCCTGGGCTTCATGGTGGGTTGGCCAATCGTATTGTTCCTGGTAGCAGAACGTCTGCGTAACCTGGGTAAATACAACCTGTCAGATGTCGTCTCTTTCCGCTTACAGGAAAAACCGGTACGTACTTTGGCTGCATTAAGCTCCTTGGTTGTAGTAGCGTTCTACCTGATTGCACAAATGGTGGGTGCAGGTCAGCTGATCAAGCTTCTATTCGGTCTGAACTATAATATAGCAGTTGTTATTGTCGGTTTACTGATGATGGCTTACGTGATGTTCGGTGGCATGCTGGCAACGACTTGGGTACAGATCATCAAGGCGGTCATGTTATTGTCTGGCGCAACCTTTATGGCATTCATGGTCATGAAAGGCGTGGGCTTCAGCTTTACCAACATGTTTGAACAGGCGATTGGTGTTTACTCAAAAGTACATGATTTAAGCCTGACGGATGCCACCAAAATCATGGGTCCTGGTAGCTTGGCGTCTAACCCGGTTGATGCAATCTCTCTTGGTCTTGCCTTGATGTTTGGTACAGCAGGTCTGCCACATATCCTGATGCGTTTCTTCACAGTAAAAGATGCCAAAGAAGCACGTAAATCGGTGGTCGTGGCGACAGGCTTTATTGGTTATTTCTACCTGTTAACCTTCATCATCGGTTTCGGTGCGATTCTCTATGTATCGAATAACCCGCAATTCCTAGATATTGCAAAAATGGCCATCACTGGCAAGCTTGAGCTTGTGGGTGGTAACAACATGGCAGCAGTTCACTTGTCTGATGCATTAGGCGGTGACTTGTTCATGGGCTTCATTTCAGCAGTTGCATTTGCCACCATCCTTGCGGTTGTTGCAGGTCTGACCTTGTCAGGTGCATCAGCAATTTCGCATGACTTGTATGCCAACGTTTTGAAGAAAGGCCAAACCACGCCTGAATCTGAACTGCGTATGTCTAAAATTGCGACTTTAGGTCTTGCAATCTTTGCCATGATTTTGGGTATCCTGTTCGAGAAGCAAAACGTTGCCTTCATGGTTGGTCTAGCTTTCTCTGTAGCTGCATGTGCAAACTTCCCGGTACTTGTACTTTCCATGTTCTGGAAAGGTTTAACAACTCGTGGCGCAGTAGCAGGTGGTCTTGTAGGTTTAGTATTAGCAGTGGTACTTATCGTACTGTCTAAAGCAGTTTGGGTAGATACATTGGGTATTTCTGATACACCAATTAATCCATACAATGGTCCTGCATTATTTGCGATGCCTTTAGCATTCTTCTTCTGCTGGTTGTTCTCTGTGACAGATAACTCTGCACAAGCACAAGCGGAACGCAAAGCATTCGATGCACAGTTTGTACGTTCACAAACCGGTATTGGTATCTCAGGCGCATCGGATCACTAAGATCTGCGCTACGCTAAAAAAGCCCCGTCAGGGGCTTTTTTTATGGAGATATCATCAAGCTTTCTCTTTAGCATAAGCGCCATATTGAATTGAGATGGCTGGATTTGTGCAGCGTTATTTCAGTAATTTTCATACAAATCGCATATCTGCAAGCGGATTTAAGCGTGCTATGTTAAAAGCTGCTAACAATAACAATGTGTTCCCTACATGACGATAGTAACAAGAAGAGCAACAAGAAGGGCATTATGAAGCAATCTCTGCAACAGTTCTGGAACAGCTTTACCCATTTGCCTTCGGCATGGCTGTTGTGCCTGCAATTGCTGATCCTGATCTTGTCGGTATTGAGTTATGAAAGCGTGTCTTATCGGGCGGGAACCTGGGTGCTGGGTGTTCTGGTTTTGCTGGTGATTGCCAGAGTCATTCGCCAGACTCCAATGTTTACCATTTTAGGACTTAGCTTTGTCGCCGGCGCAATTCTCTTTTCCTCCCTGATTGTGCTGGGACTGCGTTATACCTGGATCCATGTCACCGCCCACCTGTTTGAAGCTGGTGCTTATTTTAGTGCAGCCTATGGCCTACTGCGTTATATGTTTCATGACCGTTATCTGACCAAGGATGAACTCTTTGCCGCTGGCGCAGTATTTACCTTGCTGGCCTGGGGCTTTGCCTTCCTCTACAGTATCTGTCAGCTGCTGGTGCCGTACAGCTTTTCAGACCCCGATCTGCAAGCCTATCAACCCTGGCTGGATCTGATTTTTCTTAGTTTCAGTGTGCAATCTGCAACAGGACTGTCTGATATCATGCCGGTCAGTCCGGTCGCACGGATGCTAGCCATTATCCAGATGTTTGTCGGGGTGATGTATCTGGCGCTGATTGTGTCCCGCTTAATTGCCTTGCAATATATTGCACGTCTACCGCATAAAAATAACGTGAAAAATAGAGAAAACCCGCCTGAGTAATGGAGTTCATCCTTTTATTGTATTTGTTACAGTAACTTAACGGCTTTATTTTGTGTCACCTCCTAAAATAGCAGGAGATCTAGCTCCCATAGATTGAATCTGTCTGATCATTCTGACCTTACCAATAATTATTTGACGCTGTTTGTCGATCCAATTTTTAAAAAATGGAGGATGTATGCCTTCCACAAAACCATCCTGGTTTGCCAATATCAATCCAAATGTTTTTATTAGTACTGTCGCCATTATTGCGATATTTTTAGCGTTGGTCGTATTTGCACCCGATGCTTTTTCAGTTTTCACCCAGCAACTGAACCAGTGGATTACTACGTCCTTTAGCTGGTTCTATGTATTGTCGGTGGCGATATTTCTCATCCTTCTGGTTTATATTGCCCTGTCGGATATGGGCAAAATCAAACTGGGACCCGACCATAGCCAGCCGAAATATAGCAGCGCCTCTTGGTTTGCGATGCTATTCACCGCAGGGATGGGGATTGGCCTGATGTTCTTTGGTGTGGCCGAACCGGTGATGCATTATGTCACGCCACCTGCCGGTGAACCTGAAACCGTACTGGCTGCACAACAATCTATGCGGGTCACCTTTTTCCACTGGGGCTTACATGCCTGGGCCATTTATACGCTTGTTGGCCTATCGTTAGCTTATTTTGCTTATCGGCATCAATTGCCTTTAAAAATCCGTTCGGCCTTGTATCCGCTGATTGGTCAAAAGATCTATGGTCCGATTGGAGATGGCGTGGATACCTTTGCCACTATTGGTACGGTATTTGGTGTCGCTACTACGCTTGGCTTCGGGGTCACGCAAATCAATTCAGGCTTGAACTATTTGTTTGGCATTGAACAGGCACCCAGTACTCAGGTCATTTTGATTATTGTGGTCAGTGCCATGGCGGCAACTTCTGTGTTTTTTGGACTAGATAAAGGGATTAAACGCCTAGCCGAATTAAACCTGGTTCTGGCGTTATTACTCTTAATTTTTGTCTTTGTCGCGGGTCCAAGTATCTATTTGTTACAGACCACCATTCAAAATGCCGGCCAGTATGTCTCTAATCTGTTTAGCATGACCTTTAATCTGTATGCCTATCAACCAAGTGGCTGGATTGGCGGCTGGACCATCATGTACTGGGCTTGGTGGATTTCCTGGTCACCATTTGTAGGCATGTTTATTGCCCGAGTCTCGGAAGGGCGCAGTATTCGTGAATTTATCGTGGGTGTATTGTTGATTCCGACCGGATTTACCCTGATCTGGATGGGCTTTATGGGCAATGCCGCACTGTACAGCATTATGCATGAAGCCAATACTAGCTTGCTAGAAGCAGTTCAGCGTGATTCATCTGTGGCCCTGTTTGAGTTTCTGAACAATCTGCCTTTCAGCTCAGTAACCAGTATCATTGCAACTTTACTGGTGATGCTGTTTTTTGTGACTTCTGCTGATTCAGGGGCATTGGTGACTGATTATCTGACAGCGAAAAGTGATAATTCACCGACCTGGCAGCGTCTGTTCTGGACCGTACTCATGGCTTTATTAGCCATCATCCTTTTGCTAGCCGGTGGCTTAGAGGCCTTGCAATCGGCCACGATCATGAGTGCTTTGCCATTTACCTTCATTATGCTGCTGATGTGCTGGGGATTAATCAAAGCCCTACATCTGGATGTCACCAAAATGCATGCGCTGCAAGCTGCACGGATTACCCCGCGTGCGATCCAGAATCCACGCAGCTGGCAACAGCGATTAGGCCTGATTATGCATTATCCGCATACTCAGGAAGAGGTGCAGCAGTATATTCACAGTACAGTGAATAAGGCATTTCTTAGCTTTCAAAGTGAATTGAAACGGCGCCGATTACACGTGGTGATTAACCCGCTAGAAGACGGTATACAGCTCCGTGTTGATCATCAGGATGAAATTAATTTTATCTATCAGGTCAATGCCACCCAGACTTTAAGTCCAAGCTTTATGTCTGAACTGGAGAATGCGGGCGTAGATTCTTATCAGGCAGAAGTCTTTTTAAGAGAAGGCGGGCAGGGCTATGATGTGATGGAATGGACGCAAGAAGATCTATTACAGGACATCATTGACCAATATGAACGTCATTTGCATTTCTTAAGTCTGGTACGTACGCCTGAGTAAACGAAAGTCATAAAACAATAAAAAAGGACGCAATATGCGTCCTTTTTTGATTCAGCATCTAATCAGAAATTAGAAACGGAATTTGGCATTTACGCCGATCGTTTGAGTATCACTAACTTGAGAATTTTGCGCAAGATTTGCTTCGTAGTTAGCATTTACATAAGATGCGCCAACTGCAACAGCAGGAGTGATGAAGTAGTTTACGTTCGCGCCCCAAGCTTTGTCTGGAGAACCAGCAAAGCTAGATTCCATATAAGATGCGCCAACGCTTAACTGTGGGTTAAGGAAAAGAGTTGTACCTAAGTTGTAGGCAGTATCTTCACCATAAACTAAACCACTTTCAAAACCAATTGACATGTTAGTGCCGTCAATCGCGCCTACATATTTAGTGCGGGCAGTGATCGCATCTTTCTTATCAGCAATAGTTTCTGATTCAAGAGCAGCTTTAGCAACACCGTTGTTAAACATGTTGAAAGCATCATAAGAAGTTTGGTCAGCAACGCTGGTATAACCCACAGCAACCAAGAAGTTAGGGATTAGTAATGCACCTAGTTCTAATGCATAACGGTCACCATTGTCGTCTGCTTTACCCGCTTTGTTATCTGCGATGGTATGGCTATAAGAAGCGCTTGCATAAGCAGGAACAACGTTAGTCGGGATATACGCTTCACCTTTTACACCGAAAGTATGGTGCACAGTGCGATCACCAAATTCTTGTCCGTCTTCGCCGTATGTATAAGCAGCAGAAACATTAGATGCTTGGTTTAAAAAAGCAGCTTCAGCTAAAGGACCTTTAGAAGCATCAACATTGTTGAAGTAGTAAGTACCTTGAACTGCACCAGTGAAGTCTTGTTCATTTGCAGTGTTGTCGATGAACTCTGATTGACCTTGAACTTCAAATTGATATGCTTGAGCACCGGTCATGGCTAATAATAAAGCAGTGGCTAAACCGAGTTTTTTCATGATATTTACCGTTTTGTTACAAGATGTGTACAACTTTTGAACATATTGTATTGTAACAATTTATTAAGTCAATCCAATTCGAAATCGCTATTTTTTTAAGCTAAATCATTGTATTAATTTTGTGTAAAATTCAAGTATTAGGCTCGGAAGGCATTTTAGATAAAAACTCTTGTATAACAAAAATCTAGACTTTAAATATAGAATCGGGACTAAAGATTAAGGAGAAATTATGTTGTTATTTTAATCAATTAATACGATTAATTATAGTATATTTATCTATTAAAACAATTAAAAATAGGTGAGCTAATTCATAAATATGTCAAGAAGTGCAAAATGTCTGGCGCATCAGGTCTTTGATTGGATTGCTTGATTTTAAAGCATCATCAGCTTGGATCTTAGAATAGGTGTCTGTTTTTTGAGCTAAATGGGCATGTTTTATAATCTTGACTGGAGCAATCGGCTTTACATTTTGAGGGGAATTTTACATAATATGAAAATCAAGTTAGAGTTCACACTTTTATAGTGATTTAGCCTGATTCTCCACAATTTTTTGTTTTATCGCCCAGCTTTCCCCAAGGTTGGGCTTTTTTTTGTCCAGCATTTTTTATTTCGGATCATTCCGTTTCTGAAAAACCTTTAATTAAAAAAGATGATAAGAAGAAATATTATAATAATTTTAAGCACCAAAATAATGCATATTAAAAAGTAAAAATGTAGGTCTAAAATTCAATAGCTAAAAAAAACCCCAATTTTCATAGAAAATCGGGGTTTTTTCGCCAAAATTTGCGGGTAAACTAAAATATCTGCTGAGGAATAATTTAACTCGCCCTAATGCGGTGCATTATGCACTTATTTGTTGCATGTGTAAATAGTGTGGAAAGCAAGTTTTTATATTTTTTAGCTGCTTAAATTCCCTTATTTCTGTAAGACTTTATAGAGAGCTATGGTCACGCATCCCTGCATTAAAGGTTCAAATGAACCAACTTAAGTATCTGAAAAATAATAGATGATAAAAATTCATTAAAAACATAAGTGAAGTAAGACTAAAGGCTTTAAGACCATCCTGTTTTATTTGTATAATAATCAATCTATTTAGCTTTGCTTGTCATATTGGGGCGTAATACAACAGCATGAATACCTTACGCTCTGAGTGGATCAGTAAACGTTTGTACTGGTCGATGTCGATTATTATTTTATGTTTACTGTGCATCTGTATTCCCTTAATTGTGAGTAGCAGTCAAAGTTATTTAAAATCCAGACAAACTTATCAACAATTGAATGCCTTACAGCAGGTCGCTGATCTGGCGAATAAAATTTCGCGTGAGCGTGCGCCTGCCAATAAAGCCATGTCCAGTTCGGTGCAGGAATTTGCCCAGCATCAGCAAGAGTTAATCAGCTATCGTCAACAGGTGGATCGGCAATTGTCCCAGACCGCGGATGTCTTGACGGAGGTCGGGTTTAACAACCTGAGTCAGCAACTTTCACAGCTTGAAAATAGTTTGAAAAAAGGACGTGCACAGGTTGATGCCTATACCCGGATGCCACGTCAGCAACGCAGTGCGCAAGAGCTTGATCAGGCAATTCTGGCCATGTTTGCTGCCTGGGAAAGTTGCCGTGAACTTTTGCGTGACGTGGCGGTGGCTTCAGATAGCTCATCGACCCCTCTGAATAACTATATTAGCCAGATTCTATTTTTATCTGATTTACGTGATCAGGCCGGTCGTGTGGCCTCGTCTATCATGGCGCATGTGACTTTTGAAGCTCCGCTTCCCACTGAAAATATTACCCGCTCTTTACAGACCCAACATCAGGTGCGTTATTTGTGGGCCTTGATTGATACCATTCAACCTGTTAAAGATAAGACTGAGGAATTCATCCGTTTACATCGGCGGGTAGAAACCGAGTTTATTCAGCAAGGCTTACCGATTGTGAGTGAGCTGATCAGTGACAGTCTGGAGCAACGTGACTACCGTTTGAGCGGAACAGAGCTGACTGAAGCGCTCGTAGATAAATTTGCGACTGTGGTAGACCTGCAAACTTACCTGCTGCAATATAGCAGAGATGCCGCTATTCAAGAGATGAACAGCAATATGCAGCGTTTGATCTGGAGCGTGTTGGTATCGCTGATTTCATTGCTGACCGCGATTTCAACCATGATTTTTGCACGTAAACAGGTTTTTCTGCCGCTAATTCAGGCACGCCGCATGTTGTTGAGTTTGTCTAAAAACTTGGGTCGTCAGAAAATTGATATGCGGCTGCGTGAAGTGAATCATTCTGATTCTTTATTCGCTGCCATTCAGAAATTGCAACAGATGTTGCAAGAACGTGATGCGCTAGAGTTCCGTTTAAAGAATATTGCCCATTCCGATTCTTTGACCGGATTATCCAACCGTTTCGCGCTAGAAGAATATATTCGTTTTATGGAAAATCAGCCGGGTCAATTGAGCCAAACCTGTTTGATGATTATTGATATTGATCATTTTAAACAGGTGAATGATCAATATGGGCATATTATTGGCGATCAGGTGATTCAGCTGGTGGCCGAGCGTTTAAAGGCCAATGTCCGTGCTACAGATTTGCTGGTACGTTATGGGGGCGATGAATTTCTGGTGCTGATTGAAAATATCCAGATGCAGCAGGCATTGATTGTGGCCGATAACATTCGGGCTGAAGTGGCTGAGCGTCATATTGTGACTGCAGCAGGAGACGAGATTCAGATTTCGGTCAGTATTGGGGTTGCCATTGGTGCCGTGTCCTGGATGGCTTTATTGTCAAATGCAGATGATGCTTTGTTTGCAGCAAAGGCCAAAGGACGTAATGCGGTGGCAGAGGTTTAGTTCAAAAGACTGTTTTCTCTACTTTTGAACTGCACAAAAGTAGCAAAATGCATTTGTTCGACTGATGCTAAGTCCCTTTAGCACAGTCGAACGGGCGACATCCATGTCGCCAGTCATGTGATCTAATTTGGATGATCTCTGGTTTTGTCGATCAGATAGTTAATAAAATTTGTGCAGGCAACAAGCATAAATTTTGCATCGATATAAGAAAGATTTGATTCGTCTAACATTGCATGGCGAATACCATCTGCATCGGATGTATAACCATATAAAGATTTAATACTGGCTTTTAATGCAGGATGTATTGGATATTGTTTTTCAATTTGACCAATTGCATCACCTAAAGTTACTTTGTCCTTCTTTAATATTTTTTGACACATACCTTCTAATGCCGAAACAGATTCTTTAATCGAATTTCGATAGTCAGGCTTTTGACGATCTGACATCAGTTTTAAAGCTTGATTTAAATGTTGTTGAACACCTAAATATTGATTTGTATTTTCTAAAGCAGTTTCGATGGATTGAATTTCTTGTTCGGAAGTTATTGGAATGATTTCGTCATTTATAATTCGGTAAGCACTATTTTCACGCTCTAGCATATTGTTGATATTAGTTATAAATGAATCTTTATTACTTACTCTTTGATAGGGGTAGTGCTCAATTGTTTCTTCAATCAAGCTATAAATTTCGTGCCATGCACAATTAAAAAAGTAATCTCTAATTATTTTTAAAGAATCAGATGTCCATTGAGGGATGGTATCTGTAGGGTTTTTAAAAAGATTAAGCCAATAAGATTCTACTAACGAGTATATATTTGAATTACGGGTAAAAGAGCTTTGATTATGTCCATGTTCAATCCGATTCCAAATATAGCTATGAAAAACACTCCACAAACCATTTTTTAAAGCATCATCTATACTTTCTTTTTGAATAATGTCACGTACGGGCTTATAACCATATCTTTCAGAAAATCGCATTTTGTTCCCCCTCAAACAAATTTAAGAATAGATTTATTTTTTTAATCCACCCTAACCCTCCTTTGCGAAAGGAGGGAATGCCTCCTCTTTATCAAAGAGGAGGCTAGGAGGAGATTTTTATTTCAACAACGGCTTCAAGAATTTACCCGTATGTGAAGCTTTGACTTTCACGACCTGTTCAGGCGTACCTTCCGCAACAATCATACCACCACCCGAACCACCTTCAGGGCCTAAATCCACCACCCAGTCGGCAGTTTTAATTACGTCCAGATTATGCTCAATCACCACGATGGTATTACCCTTGTCACGGAGCTGATGCAGGATGTCCAGCAGTTTGGCAATATCATGGAAATGCAGACCTGTAGTCGGTTCATCCATAATATACAGGGTTTGACCGGTATCGCGTTTGGCCAGCTCACGCGCCAGTTTGACCCGCTGTGCTTCACCACCAGAAAGCGTGGTCGCAGACTGACCCAGACGGATATAACCCAGACCTACCTGATGTAATGTTTCCAGACGACGGTGAATCACCGGAATGGCATCAAAGAAATGCATGGCATCTTCAACGGTCATCTGCAAGACATCGGAAATATTCTTGCCCTTATAGTTCACTTCCAGCGTTTCACGGTTATAGCGTTTGCCATGACAGGCATCACATGGCACATACATATCCGGTAGGAAGTGCATCGCCACCTTGATCATGCCGTCACCTTCACAGGCTTCACAGCGCCCACCTTTCACGTTAAAGGAGAAACGACCCGCGGCATAACCACGTGCTTTGGCTTCCTGAGTTTGGGAAAACAGCTCACGAATCGGGGTAAATAGACCGGTATAAGTCGCCGGATTAGAACGTGGGGTTCGTCCAATCGGACTCTGGTCAATATCGACGACTTTGTCAAGGAACTGCAAGCCATCAATCGATTCAAATTTTTCCGACGTTAAAGTGGTGGCACCATTGAGCTGGGTTGCCGCCAAAGGTAACAAGGTACGGTTGATCAAGGTCGATTTACCCGAACCGGACACCCCGGTAACACAGGTCATAATACCTAAAGGAATGGTCAGATCGACTTTTTTCAGGTTATGCCCGGATGCTCCCATCAGCTTGATCTGTTCTTTAGGCTTAGGCGGTTGAATCCGTTTTTTCGGCACTTCAATTTTTAATTTTCCGGATAAATATTTTCCGGTCAGCGAGTCCGGATTGGCCAGAATTTCATCATACGTTCCTTCGGCAATCACATGCCCACCATGCACACCGGCACCCGGACCGATATCAATAATATGATCGGCGGCACGAATCGCATCTTCATCATGCTCGACCACCAAGACGGTATTGCCCAGATCACGCAGACGGATCAGGGTCTGTAACAGACGGTCGTTATCACGTTGATGCAAACCAATTGATGGTTCATCCAGCACATACATGACGCCCATCAAACCGGCACCGATCTGCGAGGCCAGACGAATTCGCTGCGCTTCACCACCAGACAGAGTTTCAGCTGAACGTGACAGGCTGAGATAGTTCAGGCCGACCGAAACCAGAAAGTGCAGACGTTCACGGATTTCCTTGAAAATCTTGTCAGCGATTTCACCACGTGCACCTTCCAGATGAATACCTTGATAATAGCTTTCAGCATCGCCAATCGACATACGGGTAATGTCAGCAATGGTCTTGTCCAGAATTTTCACATTACGCGAAATTTCATTCAGACGTGAACCATCACAGGCATCACAGGCAGCATTGGATAAATACTGCGCCAGATCATCACGCACATAATTACTTTCAGTTTCACGATAACGGCGTTCCAGATGCGGCAAGATTCCTTCAAACGGAATCACCCGATTATGGCGACGGCCACGCTCATCGATATAACTTAGATCAATTTTTTCTTTGCCGGTGCCATACAGAAATTTTTTCTTGGTATCGGCATCCAGTTCATTCCATGGAGTTTCCAGAGAAAAACCAAAATGCTCGGCGACTTTCTGGATCATGCTGTAATAGTAAGGACGCTGACGGTCCCAGCCACGAATCGCGCCTTGACTGACACTAACTTCAGGATTGGGAATCAGTTTGTCGGCACTGAAATGGCTGCGGGTCCCCAGACCGTCACAAACCGGACAGGCACCAAAGGGATTGTTGAACGAAAATAAACGCGGTTCCAGTTCAGCCACCGCGCGGTCACATTGCGGGCAGGAGTGCTTGGCTGAAAACACGCGATCGCTATGCTCGCCTTTCATCCAGGACAGAATGGCGATATCGCCACCAAGACGCAGCGCGGTTTCAAAACTTTCTGCAATACGGTTGCCCAGATCATCACGTACTTTAAAGCGGTCAACTACGACTTCAATGGTATGTTTTTTCTTTTTGTCCAGTTCTGGTGGTGGATCAATTTCCATGATCTCGCCATCCACACGGGCACGGACGAAACCCTGGCTTTGTAGCTGTTCAAACAGTGCCGTATATTCGCCCTTACGTTCGCGCACGACTGGTGCTAACAATAACAGTGCAGTGCCTTCTTCTAATGCTTTGACTGCATCGACCATTTCAGTAACCGTTTGTGCCACCATCGGCAGATCATGTTCAGGACAGAACGGTGTACCGACACGCGCATACAGCAGGCGTAAATAGTCATAAATTTCGGTAATGGTACCCACGGTCGAACGCGGGTTATGACTGGTAGATTTCTGTTCGATGGCAATCGCTGGACTCAAGCCTTCAATAGAATCCACTTCCGGTTTTTCCATCTGGGAGAGGAACTGGCGGGCATAGGCAGACAGCGATTCCACATAACGGCGCTGACCTTCGGCATATAAGGTATCAAAGGCAAGCGAGGACTTTCCTGAACCAGACAGTCCCGTAATCACCACAAACTTGTCGCGTGGTATATCAAGGTTCACATTTTTCAGGTTATGGGTACGTGCGCCTCGAATACGGATGTGGCTTTGGCTCATGCAAGGATCCTAGAATATTCATCAAAAACCCTTATATGATACCGGATGAAAAATGTTCAAGTGCAAAAAAAAGTATTTTAAACGTCAAGTTATGTCGGTGATTGGTCAACTCATCACAACATTAACAAACGCAGTAGTCGATTGCCTAAATATTCACAATGATCATGTACAAGGCCAATACCTAATAAGCCATTGCATAATGGCGTTCAAAGATAGACTCGATCTCTTCAAAGCAGCGTTCACGTGACACATCATGATGCAGACGTGCATAAAAATTGACTTCATTTTCCAGAATGTGCAGGAAGTCCTCATAGTCTTTTTGGAAAAAATCCAGGTCGAGCAAATCGTTACGTCGCGCCTGATGACAGCGATACTTTTCAATAAATTTCAGCAGATGTTTCTGGATATGCGTGTTGGTATGGTAAATCAGATAAGTCGCTGCCGAGCTACAATCTGGACAGCCTTGTTCCAAATAGATTTCTTCATTATTGAGCCAGCAACATTGCAGGGTAAAAAATGCCCGAATCGCTTCGGTGCCTAAAGTGTGCATATCATCTGCCTCTTTCCGGGATTGATTTTATTAATTGATAATTATTCTCAATTATTGTTCGGCAATTTGGGGCTTATAGCTAGGTCTAGCGTACCGGCCAGTTCTATCCTTGTTTTTTTTAGACTAAGCCGTTTTTATGATCGGTTTATGACAGTAGAAATTTTTTGATCAGCTATAACCAAAAAGCCCTATCTTAAACAGGGCTTTTTTTATTCGTCCGTCTTATTCATCCAGACCAGGCCACTGGCGTTGCTCAAAGGCACTGTCCCAGAACAACCATTCCAGACGGGCCGCATGCGTATAAGCTGCATGCATTTTTTCTAGTGTATCGGCATCGACACGTGCCGCAACACGGTCAACGGTCGCAATCACATTCCGCACCGCAGTGTGGAATTCTTCTCCTGAATAGGTGTTCACCCAAGCCTGATACGGATTATTCAGCGCAGAGTTGTCGACAATATCTTTACCAACTTCGGCATAAATCCAGAAACAAGGCAGCAACGAGGCCAGCACCACCGGATAGCTTTCTGACCAGGCGGTCGAAGTCAGATAAGAGGTATAGTGATGACACGCCAGAGTTAGCGGGGTATTTTCAAACTGCTCTTTGCTAATACCAAAATCCTGCATAAAGCCATCATGCAGGCTACGTTCCACCACAATCGCAATTTTAGCTGCCTCGGCAAACTGGATTACATCGTCCGCTTCAAAAGCTTTGGCAGCACATACGGCCAGTGCACGGCCATAGGCCAGTAAATAATGCGCATCCTGAATCACATAATGACTAAAGGCTTCGCGGCTTAAAGTACCTTGCGCCAGTTGCTGATTAAAGGGCAGGGCCAGGGTCTTCTGATAAAGTCCGAGATTACGTTGCCATACCTCTTGTGAAAAACTCATGCTGAAAATCCTTCGCAGTTCAAGTTAAACCATGCGGCACTATAGCAAAGATCGGGCTGTTTAAAAGATCGGCAAATTTTAAAAACAGAAAATAAGATAAAACAGCTCAGGAAGTGCTTTGGTTTATGCGCTAAAAGTTTCATAATTAGCTTAACTTTTCCTATTCGTATTGCTGCTCTCTCGCAGCGATACATTTATTTAATTTATCCAAGGTCGTTGTGTATGTTGAAACATTTTGGTTTCTCGATTGCATTTTCGATCGTGTGTCTTGGTTTGTCTGCGTATTGGGGTTATACCCATGGTCCTGACGCAGGCCTGCAAACCATGCTCACAGCGCTGACCATTACCGCTATTCTGGCGATTATGGAAGTGTCGTTGTCCTTTGATAACGCGGTTGTCAATGCCTCAGTCCTACGGGGTTGGGATCATTTCTGGAAAATGCTGTTCCTGACAGTCGGTATTCTGATTGCAGTCTTCGGGATGCGTTTGATTTTCCCAGTGGTCATTGTTGCAGTGACTGCAGACCTGGGCTTTATGGAAGTAGTACGTCTGGCCCTGAATGATCCGAAAGAATATTCAGCACGTTTAATGGCACATCATCCTGAGATTGCTGCTTTTGGTGGTGCTTTCCTGTTGATGGTATTCCTGAACTTCTTCCTGGATGAAGAAAAAGACACGCATTGGTTCAGACGGGTGGAACGCCGTCTGTCCAATCTGGCCAATGTACCGGCGATGTCGGTGTTTATCGCACTGGTAGCCTTGTTAATTATGGCAGCCAATGTCGATGAAGCTAAGCGTCTGGCAGTGACTATGGCGGGGATCTGGGGCATCGTGATTTATATCGGTGTGCAGGTTCTGAGCCATATGCTCGGTGGTGAACCGGAAGTCGATGAAGAAGGCAATGCCATTCGTCATGATGAAAATGGCGTACCGACAGGTGTAGTGAAAGCCGGTATTGGTGGTTTCCTCTATCTAGAAGTCCTAGATGCCTCATTCAGTTTTGATGGCGTGATCGGTGCTTTTGCGATTACTTCAGACGTGGTCATCATCATGCTCGGTCTGGCAATTGGTGCGATCTTTGTCCGTTCAATGACCATCTATCTAGTTGAACAGGGTACATTGGATGCCTATATTTACCTGGAACATGGTGCGCATTATGCCATCGGTGCACTGGCCTTTATCATGATTGCCAGCGGAACCGGTCTGCATGTACCAGAAGTGGTGACCGGTCTGATCGGTGTAGCCTTTATTGTCTGGGCAGTATTCGCCTCGATTCAATACAAAAAACGTCAGGCGGCTTTAGACAAATAAAGCGCTGTTCCTGAACAAAAAGCGTAGCTCCGGCTGCGCTTTTTGTTTTTAGATCGACATCATCTTTATTTCAAATAAAATTCATGTCTTATTAATGAGCTGAATGTCCTATAATCTGGGCTCCAGATTAATTAACCCAATCGCCATAATTTATGATGAATGCTTTAGAACGTCGTTCAACCTTTGCCCTGAGCAGTATTTTCGCACTGCGCATGCTGGGGTTGTTTATGATTATCCCGGTGTTTTCTGTGGCAGGGCAAGCATATCAATATGCAACGCCTGCACTGATCGGTTTGGCGGTCGGGGTCTATGGTCTGACCCAGGCACTGTTACAGATTCCATTCAGCCTGATTGCGGACCGTTATAGCCGTAAGCCACTGGTGGTTTTGGGGCTGCTCTTATTTGCATTAGGTGGCGCAATTGCCGCCATGTCGGACACCATTTATGGTGTCATTATCGGCCGTGCGATTGCTGGTGGCGGTGCAGTATCTGCTGTGGTGATGGCGCTGCTGGCAGATGTCACTCGTGAAGAAAACCGCATGAAAGCCATGGCGATGATGGGCATGAGTATTGGTCTGTCTTTTGTGGTGGCTTTTAGTTTGGGGCCTTGGCTAACGGGTCTGGTGGGCATCTCGGGATTATTCTGGGTGACTACGGTGATGGGCCTGGCGGCGATTGCCATGCTGCTGATGGTGCCGAAAGTCACGCGGCATCATAAAAACTTTCAGCAAGGTTATCTGGCTCAGCTGAAACAGGTGATCAAAATCGGGGATCTGAATCGTCTGCATGTGTCGGTCTTTACCCTGCATTTATTGCTCACTGCGATGTTTATCTATGTACCTTCGCAGCTGATCGAATTTGCTGATCTGCCACTTTCTAGCCATGGCTGGGTATATTTGCCGCTGTTGGTACTGAGCCTGTTTTTTGCTTTTCCAAGTATTATCCTGGCAGAAAAATATCACAAAATGCGCGCGATTTTTCTGGTAGCCATTACTGGCATTATTCTGGGTCTAATGGTGATGGCATTTGGTTTTGAATCCAAATATGTCTTGCTGATTGGTTTAGGGTTGTTCTTCATTGCCTTTAATGTGATGGAAGCCCTGTTGCCGTCTTGGTTGTCGAAAGCGGCACCGATCCAGTCCAAAGCGACGGCAATGGGCGTAAATGCCAGCAGCCAGTTTTTAGGGGCTTTCTTTGGCGGTATGATTGGCGGACAATTGCTGCTGCTAAACAATACCTCGATGGGCTGGAGTATCCTGACAGGAATCGCGATCATCTGGCTGCTGATGAGTTTTGGCCTGGCTCAGCCACGCTATCTGTCATCGCTGGTACTGCGATTGCCGGAAAGCAGACAAACTGACGAATGGACTTCTCAGCTTTTGGCGATTCGTGGTATTGAAGAGGTCGTGGTGATGTCTGAACAGCAAGTTGCCTATGTAAAAGTCGATAAACAGCAGATTGATGATGCTTCGCGACAACAATTAACGCACTTGTTAGGTAAAGAGGTAGCCATTTAAGCATAACTCTTATAAAGTAAAATACAGAAATATATAGGAAGTAAACGGCAAATGCGTGGTGTAAATAAAGTTATTTTAGTGGGTACTTTGGGTAAAGATCCGGAAACCAAAACTTTTGCAAATGGTGGCTCTCTCACTCAATTCTCGATCGCAACCAGCGATTCGTGGACAGATAAAAGTACCGGTGAACGTAAAGAACAAACGGAATGGCACCGTATCGTGTTGCATAACCGTTTAGGTGAAATTGCGCAGCAATATCTTCGTAAAGGCTCAAAAGTATATATTGAAGGTTCATTACGTACCCGTCAGTGGACTGACCAGAATGGTCAGGAACGCTATACGACAGAAATCCGTGGTGAGCAAATGCAGATGCTAGACTCTAGCCGTCCTCAAAACGATCAGGGCGAGAGCAGCTTTAACCAGCCACGCTTTAATAACAATAATCAGGCGAACAACAACCAAGGCGGTTATGGCAATAACCCGCAATCGGGTTATGGTTCAGCGCCACAGCAAGGCGGTTTTAACAACAATCAGGGCGGCGGTTATGGCAACAATAACCCGAGTGGTTTTGCGCCGAAATCTGCACCTGCTCCAACAGCAGCGCCTGCAGCAGATCTAGATGATGACTTACCATTTTAGATCATATGTTCAATTAATTTGTTAATTTATTTGAGATGTAATTGTTTTAAATATATTTAAAATTAATTATTTAAACAGAAAAATAGCTTCTTTTATTTTGTTAATAATTGAGGCTATTTTTTTAACTATAGAAAATGTTAATTTAAAAGTGCATATATAATTTATTTTGTTAAGTTAATGTGTTAAAAAAAGAATGTATCAAGATTGGAAGTTTTATGAGATGGATGTAGAGGTAATCTTGCATGATTCTGGAGAGTTGTTGCCTATACTCTTAGATGATGATGGTATGCCAATACCCTTACCAAATGAGTTTATTCTCTCCAAAAGGCATGCAAGCTCTAATACGCTCATTAGGAACCTACGAGAAATAAAACTATTATACGAATGGTTTCAAATTCATAAGATTGACTTGCATGAAAGGCTGATCCACAAGAAACCCTTTACTGAAGCTGAAATTATAGGAAGTCTTGTAGAGTTTCTAAGAAAAGATCATGACAAAAGACATAAAACAATAAAGATTGCAGTCAAGCCAGATACGTTCAATCAAAGACTCATCACGATCAAACAATTTCTAAGTTGGTATATTGAGATGTACATCGGGTCGTTACCTTTTACATCAGATCACTATCAATTCTACGTCACATACAAGACGAGACTTATTTCTTTACTTGATCGCTGTTTTATAAATTCTCCACCAATCAATAAAAGTCTTAGCAAGGGTTTGAGTAGTAGTGAGCAATCTAATCTTATTAAGTTAATTAAACCTCAGAAGGGAAGTCAAAATCCGATTGAATATAGAAATTATATTATGGTGATGCTGATGCTTTCTTTTGGATTACGCCCTGGAGAGCTATTGAGCTTAAGAGTGGAAGACGTACAGGTTGGAGGTATCTCTTCTATCAAAGTACATCGTCGTCCACCAGATGTTAACGACAAAAGAAAGCCAAGACCTCAAATTAAGAGAAATGGACGTACATTGTCAATCAATGATAAAGCTCTTGCGAAAGAGTTAGATATCTATATTACAAAATGGAGAGAGAAGTTAGATCAAAGAAATCAAACTTCTATTGAATGGGATTACTTGATTCTGAATCAAGATGGTAAACCTCTTTCACTTCCCTCAATTACCCAATATTTTCAAATTTTGAAAGAAAAGCACTCTAAATTTTTACCTAAAAATTTCAGTCCAAAAACTTTAAGGCATACTTTTTCATCTTCAATGGAGCGTTTGCTAAGAGAGGCTGGGGTTGAGGAAGACAATAGAAAAAAAGCATTAGCTTATTTGAGGGGAGATAGTTCGTTATCGTCACAAGATGTTTATACATTCAAAGAAACAGAATTAGAAGCTAATAAGTATTTAGGACAATATCAACGTGAAATCTTTGGAATCTAAAAATATGCAACATGATTTATTTGTTAATGAAAATGGTTGGAGGGATATTCCAGATTTCATTATTAGCCGCGAAGGAAAACGGGTGAATACAGCAGGCGACGTATGGAACCTACCCTATGCAGTTGATACCTATAGTTCTAAATTAGATTTTTCGAAGATTCCCAATGAAAATTTTAAATGGATATTAAAATCTTTCATCATAGAAAAGATTGAAAAAGTATCTACTCATGCAGGTTTACAGCATTTTCAGGATATTTGGACAAAGTTTTTCCGAAACAATATAGAAGCTATAAATTCTGCTCAAGATATTAGACCTCTTTCATAAAT